>CAJLAN010000001.1 GCA_905204635.1 uncultured Collinsella sp.
AGTCCGTATTTCACCGCAACCGATGGGTGGGATGGAGTTAGAGGCCCAGGTAGGTAGTCATGCCTTCGACGGCGAGCTTGGCGCCGGCTACGGCGTGAACAACCGTCAGTGGGCCGTTGACCACGTCGCCGGCGGCAAAGACGCCAGGCACGGTGGTCATGCCATGCTCGTCGACCGAAAGCAGGCCGCGATGGTCGGTCTCCAGACCGCCCGTTGTAAGCACGAGCTTGTCCTTGGGCACCTGCGAAGCTGCAATCACAACTGTGTCGGCAGACGCATGGTCGAGCTCCTCCTCGTAGCCCACCACGTTGTTGTCCTCGTCAAAGATAGCCGTCTCGAACACCGGACCGTTATCATCGATGGCGCAGATCGCCTTGCCGCGCACAATCTCGGCACCGTCAAGCTCGGTCAGCTCCACCTCGTCATCGATGGCAGAGATATGGCGCGATCGGGCGTACACGGTAACCTTGCGAGCACCCGAGCGCAGGGCCGTGCGGGCAACATCCATGGCCACATTGCCGGCGCCGATAACCGCCACGTTCTGCCCGATTGCCACGCTCGTGGGATCGACCAGATAGTCGATACCAAACAGCACATTGCCGCGCGACTCGCCGGGAATACCCAGCTTTCGAGCTCGCCAGGTGCCGGTACCAACAAAGACCGCATCGTAACCGTCGCGCAGCAGGTCATCGATGTGCAGTGCGCCGCCGATGGTAGTCGAGGGGCGCACACGCACGCCGAGCGAGCACATCACGTGGCGATACTTTTGCACGAGCGAGCGCGGCAGACGGAACTCGGGGATACCGTACTCCAGCACGCCGCCGATCTCGGGCCGCTGCTCAAACACCGTGACGGCGCAACCCAGCTGCGCCATCTTAATGGCCACGGTCATGCCGGCAGGGCCGGAGCCGACCACGGCGACCTGTTTGCCGCGCGACGGCGCGGGTCTCCACTCTTTGCGGTCCAAATACGCCGTGGAGATATAGTTCTCGATGCTCGAAAAATGCACGGGCGCGCCCTTGCGGCCCTGAATGCAAGCGCCCTCGCACTGGCCCGAATGATTGCACACCATGGAGCAGACCGCACTCATGGGATTGTTCTGGAACAGTAGCTCGCCCGCCTCTTGCAGACGGCGCTGCTTAAAGAGGTCGATAACCTGCGGAATGGGCGTCTGCACCGGACAGCCCTTTATTTGACAGAACGCCTTTTTGCAGCCCAGACAGCGATTTGCTTCCTCAACGATGTGGATAGCCACGCAATTCCCCTCTATCGACCTGGACGAAATCGGCTTCTTAAACCAATTTGCCCGAATTTATAACCATAGATACGTCAACAGTGCGGAAAAGGGCACCGAAAAGCATCTCACAAACGCGCAGTAGCAACCCTTCCCTCGCACGGAGCCACTGTGCAGCCCCGTCATCGAGATCAAAAGATTCGCCACCCCTACGAATGGCGAATCTCTCTACAGGCAGACGCCGTCTTTCCAGATACTGATCTCGTGGCAGCCGCGGCGCTCGGCACTCGTTAGCTTACCGCTCGCTGTATCCAGTACCAGCTGATACAGGTCGCGGGCAGCCTCGTCGAGTGTGCGTTCGCCTGTGGCAATCACGCCGGCGTTAAAGTCCATCCAGTTGGCCTTGTGGTCGCACAGACGCTGATTGGTGAACACCTTGAGGGTGGGCGCCGGTGCACCAAACGGCGTGCCGCGTCCAGTCGAGAACAGAATCACGTGACAGCCAGCAGCCGTCAACGCCGTGGTGGATACCATGTCGTTGCCCGGGCCGCACAGCATGTTCAGGCCATGCTTGGTGACCTGACCGGCATACGGCAGCACGTCGACGATGGGTGCGGAGCCGCCCTTTTGCACGCAGCCGCAACTCTTGTCCTCGAGCGTGGTGATGCCACCGTCCTTGTTACCGGGACTCGGGTTCTCGTAGACCACCTCACCATGGCTAATAAAGTAATCCTTAAAACCGTTAAGCATGTCAGAGGCAGCGTTAAAGACCTGCTCGTTCTCGCAGCGATCGAGCAGGATGCTCTCCGCGCCAAACATCTCGGGCACTTCGGTGAGCACCGACGTGCCGCCACGGGCGACGACCATATCGCTCACGCGACCGATCGTGGGGTTGGCGGTAATGCCCGAAAGACCGTCAGAGCCGCCGCACTTAAGACCAATAACCAGCTCTGAGGCCGGAATGGGCTCACGCTTGGCCTGCTTGGCCAGGTCAGCCAGCTCGGACAGAATCTTGTGGCCCTCGATCTGCTCGTCGGCTACATCCTGGCAGGTGAGAAAACGAACGCGCTCGTGATCGAAGTCACCGAGCTCGTCGAGCACCTGCTGATGCGTGCAGTTCTCGCAACCGAGCGACAAGAACAGCACGCCCGCGGCGTTTGCGTGACGCGACAGCGCCACCAGCAGACGACGGGTCTGGGCATGGTCGGCGCCGGTCTGTGAGCAACCGAACGGATGCGGGAAGTAATAGACGCCCTCCAACGAGCCCTCGACCAGGTCCTGAGCCTGCTCGCACATGGCACGAGCGACTTCGTTGACACAACCGACGGTGGGAATGATCCAAAGCTCATTGCGCGTGGCGGCACGACCGTCGGCACGGCGGAAGCCCATAAAGGTCTCGGCCTCGACCGGCTCAACGACCGGATGTGTCGGATTGTAGGCGTACTCGATCTCACCCGAGAGGTTGGTCTTCACGTTGTGCGTGTGCAGCCACTGGCCGGGCTGAATGTCCTTCGTCACGTGGCCGATGGGAAGACCGTACTTGATGACATCCTCACCGGCTGCAATGGCGCGCACGGCCATCTTGTGACCCTGCGGGATATCCTCCGCGGCAACGACCTCGCCCACGCCGGGAACCTCGACGGCAGCACCCTTGGCGAGCGGCGACAGCGCAACGATGACGTTGTCGGCCGGATTGATCTGGATAGTGTTCATTACAAAGAGTCCTAACCCTACAGGTTGAGCAGAAGTCGAGTGACGCCCGCCAGTTACCCGGCGGGCGTACAGAAGGATTTAGGCCTGAGCGTTCGCGAACGCCTGCTTGACGCCCTCGGAGCGCACGACGGCGAGAGCGTTGACGACAAACTCCTCCAGGCCGGCGATCTGCGTAAGATCCTCGCCCCACATTTGCTCGTTGGAGAGCACATCGTGCACCAGCTCGGCGTCGTCGGCGCCGGCGTGGGCAGCGTAGAAGTCGAGCACAAAGGCGTCGTCCTGAGCGGTGTACTCGGTGCCGTCAGAGCGACGCAGGTGCAGGCCGTCGCCCTCGCGGGACACGAGCTCCTGCGTGTAGAAGGAGATGAGCGTGGCCAGGCTCGTCGCCAGGCACTTGGGCAGGTTGCCGGTCTCGGCAGCGTAGTCCTTGAGCGTAGGCAGGTCGCGGGCACGCCACTTAGCCGTGGAGTTGAGGCAGATGGAGAGCAGCGCGTGGTCGATAAACGGGTTGTCGAAGCGGTTCTCAACAGCGGCGGCAAAGGCCTTGCAGTCCTCGACATCCAGGTCGGCGGCAAGCGTCGGGATGACCTCGTCGTAGAGCATGGTGTTCATGAAGCCGCGGACGGTCTCGTCGTGCATGCAATCGCGCACGATATCAAAGCCGGCAACCCAGGAACCCGGGACAAAGGCGGTGTGAGCGCCGTTGAGGATGCGGACCTTGCGCTTCTTGTACGGGATGACGTCGGGGGTCACAAAGACACCCGGCAGACCGGCCTTCACGAAGGGCAGACGCTCCTTGAGCGATTCGTCACCCTGGATGCCCCACATCTGGAAGGGCTCACGCACGGCCAAGAACGGATCTTCATAGCCCAAGCGCTCGGCCACGGCAGCGGCCTCCTTGGGATCGCGGATGCGACCCGGAACGATGGTGTCGACGAGCGTGGTGCAGACGGTGCAGTCGTTGGCCATCCACTGCGAAAACTCGTCCTCCCAGCCCCAGTCGCTCACGTACTGGTTCATGATGCGCAGCAGCTCCTCGCCGTTATGGTCGATGAGCTCGCAGGCGAGCACGATGACGCCCTGCTTGCCGGCAGCCCAGCGGGCATGGAGCACCTGGGCAAGCTTGGCAGGGAAGCTCGCGGGGGGCATGTCGTCGGCCTTGCAGGACGGATCGTAGGCGATACCGGCCTCGGTGGTGTTGGAGACGATAATCTCCAGGTCGTCGGAAACGGCGACCTCCATCATGGCACGGTAGTCAGCCTCGCGATACGGATTGAGGCAACGGCTGCAGGCGCTGATCACGCGGGAATCGTCAACCGTGTCACCGTTCTCCTTGCCGCGCACCAGTACGGTGTACAGGCCATCCTGGGCATTGATACCATCGGCGAAATCGAAGGCGCCGCTGATGGGCTGCACCATGACGACCTTGCCGTTCCAACCGGTGGCCTCGTTGCCCATATCGAAGAAACGATCGACGAAGGCGCGCAGGAAATTGCCCTCGCCAAACTGTAGGACCTTCTCGGGGGCGTCCTTGGGCAGCACGTAGCCCTCGTAGCCGATCTTCTCGAGCGTCTCGTAGCTGATGTTATTCATAGAGGTTTTCCTCTCAACTCAAGTCCCGGTACGGCATCGCCGCACCGGGTTGCATTCATGATTGTTTAAACAGCGGGACTATTTATCGATCGTCTCGATAGTGCTCTCGCCGATCTTGCCGCGCTCCCAGCGACCATTCGACAGGTCGTTGGAAATGGAATTGAACTTCTTCTCGGTAATGTCGTAGAGAGCGAAGATGATCAAGGCTGCCACCAGAAGGGCGCAAGCGGGATAAATCGTCAGAGCGCCCTTGATGCCAAGCAGCGTGGCGGCCGTCTGGGGCTTATTTGCCACATATCCGGTAAGGGCAAGGATGCCGCCGGAAATGATCGCGGCAAGGGATTGCGCAAGCTTACGAGAAAAGTTGAACGCGGCGTAGGTCGTACCCTCCTTGCGGATTCCCGTGTGCCATTCACCGTAATCGATAACATCGGAAACCAGGTTCCAGGTGATACCGTTGGGGATGGCAAGCGCGACGTAGCCGATGGTGACGAAGATGATGAACGTCACGGTATTGGTCGGCAGGATGAAGTTGAGGCCGTTTGCCACGGCACCGACGATAAAGCAGGCAACGCACGTGCGCTTCTTGCCAAAATGCTTGACGAGCGTCGGGATGGCAAGAATGGCGACAACCGACGTTCCGATCATGATGCCGTTGACAACGGGCTGCAACGCGATGTTACCCAGGTTGTACTGGCAGAAATACACCATCATGGTGTTGTTGGTGTTCATGGCCGAAATGGTAAACAGCGTAAGCAGGATAACTGCTCCCAGGTTCTTGTTGGTGAAAACGACCTTGAAATACGTGCTGAATGCGCTCGACTTCTTGCCGGCCTTTCCCGCAGCCTTCTCCTCGGCCTGTCGATCGATACGGATATGCTCGCGCGTTCCCAAAAAGCAGATGGCGAATCCGGCGATGCCGCACAGTCCCATGACGACAGCTGCAATCGTATAGCCGTGCGGATTGCCGTCGAGCGTGTCGCCACCCGCAAAGAACAGGACCAATGGGATGAACGCTACGCCCGTGATGAGCTGTGCGCAAAGCGAACCGGCCTGGCGCGTTGACGCCATGTGCGCGCGGTCATCGACGTCACGCGTCATTACCGTGGCCAGAGATCCGTATGGCACGTTGGTGAAGCTGTATACGACGCCCCAGATCATGTAAGTTATCAGCGCATAGGCAATTTTACCTGCCATGGGAATATCGGGCGCAGTGAAGGTCACCACGGTTAGAACGGCAAGGATCACGGCCGAAACCATCATGACCGGACGAAACCGACCGTGCTTGCCAATCTTCTTTCTACCGTCGACGAATGCACCGGCAATCGGGTCCATGAACGCATCGAAAATCTTGGTGACGGCGAAAATCAGGCTCACCACGCCTGGCGAAATCAGGCAGATGTCAGTGTAGAACTTGGTCAGATATGCCTGACCAAGATCGAACATAAATCCGTTGCCCAAATCGCCAAAGCCATAGCAGATTTTCTCACGCCAGCTCAGCTTGATATCCTGCGAGCTCTGCATCGATCCCGAATCCGCCTGAGCAGACACAATCTGCTCGTTTTTCTGTTGCCCTGTTCCCATATGGTCCCTCCCCTTTGCAACCGATTTCACCAATCGGAGCACATACAGATCTATGCCTCGACGGTGCCCAAATCGAAGCCAAAGTAGCGAACGGAATTGTTGTAGCTGATATCGCGCACGATGGTGCCCAGCAGCTCCATGTCGGCCGGATACTTGCCCTGCTCAACCCACTCGCCGATCACGCTGCACAGCACGCGACGGAAATACTCGTGGCGCGGATAGGACAGGAAGGAGCGGGAGTCGGTGAGCATGCCGACAAAGTTGCCCAGGACGCCCTCGTTGGCCAGAGCCGTGAGCTGCTCGCGCATACCGACCTCGTTGTCGTTGAACCACCAGGCAGAGCCGTTCTGAATCTTGCCAGCGGTCGGGGCCTCCTGGAAGCAACCCATGACGGTATCGATCATGGTGTTGTCGATGGGGTTCAAGCTGTACAGGATGGTCTTGGGCAAGCCGCAGGTCTCCTGGATGGAGTTGAGGAAATCGGCGAGCTGGTCGGACGGCGTGTAGTTGGAGATGCAGTCGTAACCGGTGTCGGGACCGAGCTTGGCGAACATGGCACGGTTGTTGTCGCGCTTGCAGCCAAAGTGCAGTTGCATGGCCCAGCCCAGGCGGACATACTCGCCCGCGACAAACTGCATAAAGGCGGTCTTGTACTTAAGGATCTCATCCTCGGTGAGCGGCTCGGCAGCCAGGCCCTTGGCAAAGATGGCCTCAATCTCATCGGCGGTAGCCGGGACATACATAACGTAATCGAGTGCGTGGTCGGAGGCGCGGCAGCCCAGCTCGTGGGCAACATCGTAGCGCTTGGAGATGGCAGACTTCATGCCCTCAAAGTCGCTGGCCTCAACGCCGGCAACCTCGGAAAGGTGCTTGCAGTAGTCGGCGAACTCCTGGCCGCGCTCGATGCGCAGAGCGGCGTCGGGGCGCATGGCGGGAACGACCTGAACGTCAAAACTGTCATCGGCGGCAATCTTCTTGTGCCACTCAAAGCTGTCGGCGGGGTCGTCGGTAGTGCAGATCATGCGGACGTTGGACTGCTTGATCAGGTTGCGGCAGGTAAAGCTGGCCTCGGCGAGCTTGGCGTTGGCAAGGTCCCAGACCTCCTGGGCGGTCTTGCCGTTGAGGACGCCCTCGTAGCCAAAGTAGCGCTTAAGCTCCAGATGGCTCCACTCAAAGACGGGGTTGCCAACGCAGCGGCCCAGGGTCTCGGCCCACTTTTGGAACTTCTCGCGAGCAGGGGCGTCGCCAGTGATAAAACGCTCGTCGACGCCGTTGGCGCGCATCAGGCGCCACTTGTAGTGGTCGCCGCCCAGCCAAACCTCGGTGATGTTCTCGAAACGCTTGTCCTCCCAGATCTCCTTGGGAGAAATGTGGCAATGGTAGTCAACGATGGGCATGCCCTCGGCAAAGTTGTGGAACAGTTCCTCGCCGGTCTTGGTGCTCAGCAGGAAATCCTGATCGTCCATGAAGTTTTTCATCAAACAACCCCTTTGTTTGCGGAGCGGGCGCACAATACGCTCGTCATCCTCTAGGTGAACGTTCACCATCTTAGTGCAAAATGCGTTACGAGGTGAACGTTCACCTAACCATCATGGGGCGAACGGTAGGTTTTGACCGCTTAACGGTTGCCGAGCCATGGACCCTGCGTTGGATCGGCACAAAGAAAGGCCACTGACGGCAGATTCGCCATCAGCGGCCTTCGAAACAATTTTTCGATCCCCAGCCAAAAAATACGCGGCAAGTAGGGAACTCCCTAAACGCATTAGATTCCGGCGAGCTCGCAGTAACGATCGACGTTGCTGGCAAACACCATCTCAACAGCCCCCTTTTGCACAGGCTCCGCCGGCGTCTTTCCCCACAGCAGGTAATCGCCTAAGGTCTTGGCGCCACGGTATGCCAAACTCACCGGGTCCTTGTAGACGATGTTGGTAAAGATGCCCCGACGCAAGGCCAGCGCACTTTCTGGGAACAGGTCGTTGCCGATCACCATTACTTCGCCGGCCTTGTTAGCCGAGACAAGCGCATCGGCAATCAGCTCAGAGCCCACGGCGAACACGCTGCAGATCAACTCGGGGGCTTCCGATGACTTTAGACGCTGGTTGAGCTCGTGCTCGAGCTGCTTGACCTGGGCATGAGCACCGGTCAGATCCTCGACCTGCCAGGGAACATTGTGCTCGCGAAGGTAATTGTGGAAGGCGCGAGCGGTCAAATAGTGCGAGTCGGTATAGGGGTCGCCCGCCAATAAAAGCACGCGGGTATCGGTCCCAGAAGCGTGAACCAGGTTGGCCGCCTGCTCGGCCATCAGGCTTCCCGCCGTGGAGTAGTCGGCCAAACTAGCGCCCAGGCGATCGAGGTGAGGGCGGTCGCCGTCAACGAGCTCAATCGTCACGCCCGCCTCGGCGATCTGCCCCAAAAGCTCAGTCGCACGATCGTCGCCCGGCGTATAGGCGAGCAAGCCATCAATCTTCTCGCCCACCTGCAGACGCTCGTCGATTTGCTCAAGTGCATCAGCGTAGCCGCCCACGCCAAATTCAACGCGTTCAACGGTAATGCCCTGGTCGATGACCTCTTGCTCAAAGCGATTGCAGCCTTCCCATAGGTAACGGAAAAAGTACGCACCCTCGCGCGATGCGCTGGGCAGGCAAAACACCAGATTGATATCCTTGCGGCGCAGGCTTGAGGCACTTGTGTTGCGGTGATAGCCCATGGCCTCGGCCTTAGCGTTCACCTTGGCACGCACGGATTCGCTCACGCCGGCCTTTCCCGTCAGAGCCTTGTGAACGGTATTGATGGAAACGCCAAGCTCGGCGGCTATGTCCTTCATGGTTACACGAGCGCTCATGGGATTACTCCGTTATAGATAAGTTGCCAATTTACAGTTCAGTTAACGATACCCCAAAAATACTCTTCAACTCGCCGCGCTCGCGCCCAAATGCGCAAAGCGCCCCGCGAACGGATGCTCGCGAGGCGCTTGGATGTCTGGACCTTATTTGATACCGCGGCCCAAGTCTTCGGCGATTTTGTCCACGCCCTTAAGTGCGGCGCACGTCTTTTTGTTGGAGCAATGCCCCGTGCAAACGCCACCCTGAGCGCAGTCGGCGCAGGTGCCCTTGCGGTAGATGCGCACGCACACGGCGACAAACGCAATACCGATAACAGCCAGTACAACAATATCGATAGGTGCCATAGCAAGCCTCCTCTAGTTAACCATCACTTACTTTACCCCATTCTCCACCTACCAAATAGGGACAGGTTTATTTTGGTCGGTTTTATCTGCGGAAACGCCACATCTTACTTCTGGAGCAAAGCAATCTGTCCCCCCATTGCGTCAAAAAGCCCGAGTGTCACTGAGACACCCGGGCTCGTGGAAAGGGGTTGGTCCTTATTCGGACTTAGGCGGAAACTGCAGTGGAAGCAGTGTTGGTCTCGTCCTCGTCGGTCCAAGCGTGCTTGGGCATAGGACGGAAAATCTGGAAGAGCATCGCGACCAGCAGCACGATAGCCACAACCGTCCAGAAGCCAAACTGCCCAAGGACAAGCAGGTTATAGAACTGGTTGATGAACAGGCCGATCACCCAAGCGAAGGCGCACTCGTAGCCGAGGGCAATCGCGGTCCACTTGCCGGAATCCATCTGGTTGCGGATGGTACCCATAGCGGCAAAGCACGGAGCGCACAGCAGGTTGAACGCGCCGAAGGCAACGCAGGCGCCCATGGTGGGGAACATGCCGGCAAACGCGGTCCACAGGCGCGGGTCGGTCTCCCCCGCGTCGGCGACGGACAGCAGCGAGCCGGCGGTGGCGACAACGTTCTCCTTGGCGACGAGGCCAGAGACAGTCAGCGCGGTTGCCTGCCAGGTGCTAAAGCCGAGCGGGGCGAAGATCCAGGCGATCAGGTTGCCGAGCATGGCAAGCACGGAGTAGTCCATGAACTCCTCGGGGATGCCGTCCATCGCGGGCAGGAAGCCAAAGGAACCGTTGTAGCTACCAAAGTTGGACAGGAACCAAACCACGACAGTGGAGGCAAAGATGACCGTGCCGGCCTTCTTGATAAAGGCCCAGCAGCGCTCCCACACGTGCAGCGCCCAAGAGCGGATCGCCGGGAAGTGGTAGGCAGGAAGCTCCATAACAAACGGCGTCGGGCGGCCGGCGAAGAGCTTGGTCTTTTTGAGCATGAGGCCCGAGGCGATGACGGCAAAGACGCCCAGGAAGTAGAAGAGCGGGCTGATCCACGCGGCGGTGGTGGAAGAATCGCCGATGATGGAACCCATGAGCAGGGCGATGATCGGCAGCTTAGCGCCACAGGGAATGAACGTGGTGGTCATGACCGTCATGCGGCGGTCCTTCTCGTTCTCGATGGTCTTGGTGGCCATGACGCCGGGGACGCCGCAGCCCGAGGACACGAGCATGGGGATAAAGGATTTACCGGACAGGCCAAAGCGGCGGAACACGCGGTCCATGATGAAGGCGACGCGGGCCATATAGCCGCAGTCCTCCAGGAAGGACAGCATGACGAACAGCAGGAACATCTGCGGCACAAAGCCAAAGATGGCACCCAAACCACCGACAATACCGTCGCAGACCAGCGAATCGACGAGGCCACCGTCCTCGGTGCCGCCCGCCACAAGGGCGTCGTGCACCACGGTGGTGATACCCGGGACATAGGGGCCGTACTGCGCCGGGTCGACCGAGTCGACATCGTCGCCCACAGCCTCGACGGCTGCATCGTAGGCGTCGCGGCCCTGACCGAGCACATACCAACCGTCGGTGCCAAAGAGCTGGTCGTTGGTGAAGTCGGTCACCGTGCCGCCCAGGGTGGAAACGGCGATGTAGTACACGCAGAACATGATGACCACAAAGATCGGCAGGCCCAGGATACGGTTGGTAACCACGCGGTCGATCTTCTCGGAGGTGCTCATCTTTGCCGGAGCCTTAGTGAGGCACTCGTCAATGATGTGGGCAATCACGCCGTAACGCTCGCCGGTGATGATGGACTCGGCGTCGTCGTCGCAGTCCTGCTCGCACTGGGCGACCAGCTGCTCCACGCGAGCAGCCTTCTCCTTGGTGAGGTTGATGAGCTTGCAGGCGTCCGCGTCGCGCTCAAACAGTTTGACCGCGTAGTAGCGGCGCTTGTTGGCGGGAACGCTCGCAGGCAGGTTATTCTCGATGTGGTCCAGAACGTCCTCGATGGAGGAGTCGAACTTGTGCTCCGGCACCTGGCCCTTGGAAGCAGCGGACTTCTTGACCTGCTCGAACAGCTCCTTAATACCCTTGTTCTTAAGGGCCGAGATCATCATGACCGGGCAGCCGAGCTTCTTGGAGAGCTTGTCCGTGTCGATCTTGTCGCCGTTCTTCTCGACCAGGTCGGCCATGTTGAGGGCAACGACCACGGGCAGGCCGGTCTCGATAACCTGAAGCGCCAGATACAGGTTGCGCTCGAGGTTGGTTGCGTCGACAACCTGGACGACAACATCGGGCTCGCCGCTCATGAGGTAATCGCGCGAGCATTGCTCCTCGGGGCTGTAGGGGGAAAGCGAGTAGATGCCAGGGAGGTCCGTGATGGTAACGTTCTTGTCGCTTAGGAGCTTGGCTTCCTTTTTCTCAACCGTGACGCCGGGCCAGTTGCCAACGTAGCCGTTGGCGCCGGTAATCAGGTTGAAAAGCGTGGTCTTGCCGCAGTTGGGGTTACCCGCCAGCGCGACATGGATCTGAGAATCCGCCATTCAATCCTTCTTCCTTGTATGTCTGCGCTGCTTTCTCCGCGCAGGCTGGATAATGTGCTTCAAAGATGCTGCATTAAGTTAGAAAAACCTAACTTTATCTGCAGAAATATGCGCCGCGAGTCCTTACTGAACCTCGACGACGGCGGCCTCCTCCTTGCGGATGGAAAGCTCGTAGCCGCGCACGTTGATCTCGACCGGATCACCGAGCGGTGCAACCTTCACGACCTTGAACGAAGTGCCCTTGATGAGCCCCAGGTCCATAAGGTGGCGGCGAAGCGCACCCTCACCGTGAAGTTTGACGATGGTGGAGCTCTCGCCCACCTTAACGTCACCCAACGTCTTCATCCTCTTGTCCCCCTTTCGGTTTTTATGAAATGCTGCAGACTAACCGACGGTCATGATGTGCATGGCAACCTTGGAATCGATACCAAAGCGTGCGCCCAGCACCGTAACGATGATATTGGCGCCGCTCGAGCTCACCACGTGGATTTCGCTGCCCTCGACAAAGCCGAGGTCCTTGAGGTGGTGCTTCATGTCCTCATTGCCCTTTACACGAGACACGCGCACGGTTTCGCCCGCTTTTACCATCGAAAGCGGCATTGCCGGCATCTGCGGTCCGCAAGACATGAGTGGCTCCTAACGTCAGTTCGTCCTTCACATCGACATGGTAAAAGTTAGCCACATCTATGTTCGCTTTAGTAAACTAACACGTGGTTAACTTTTTGGAAAGGGTCCCCATTCAGATTTCGAAAAAGTTTCCTATACGAAACAAAAGGGCGCGGCAAAGAGCTGTCCTTTGCCGCGCCCTGTCATGCTTAGAGCGAGAGGTTTCTGATCGACGTAACGCAGGAAGCCTCGTCTACGCCCGAAACGCGAAAGATGATGTCCTCGCCGCACTCGCCGTAGAGAGCCATGAGGCCCATGACATCGCGACCGTCGGTATGGCGGTCGCCGATGCTGACCGACACGTCGCTACGGTGCTTGGCAATGATGTCATAGAGCAGCGCAACCGGGCGGGCGTGTAGTCCCAACGGATCTTTAATCGTCTTTGTAAACTCGACCATGTCCCCTCCCACGACATCACACATTCGGCCGGCAAACCCAGCCACGTGGTAGTTATTGTAGCGTTAGATGTTTATCGAGGGCCCCTCCGGATACCCCGTGGTCAAAAAGTGGCAAATATGAGTACTGTCACAAATTTAGTAGCAGCAAAATCGAGAGCAAATTGCCTAGCTTGAGCGATTCGAAGAGGTTGAAAGCCGTCAAACGCCCTTTAAAGGGAGTTAGATAAATCGATTTTGATCCCATTTTCGCTCAGAGCAGGCCGAAAAATATGGCACTTCTTTTGCAACAGTACTCATATTTGGCATTTTTTGACCACGGGGGCCAAGACCATGCCCCAAAACACAAAAGGAGGGGCCTCGTAAGGCCCCTCCTTAGGAAAGGGAATCGATTTATTCCACAGCCGCAGATTAATCCTAGCCGCTACTCCATCATATCGAGGACGGAAGGGCGAAGCTCGTTCTCGGCGGCCTCGGGATCGGTCTCGCGCAGGCGGTTGATGTAGCGGTTGTACCACATCACGGCAAGGCCCAAGAAGACAACCACGCCGCCAACGTTGTAGACCAGCGTCAGCCACAGCGGCTGATCGAGCGGAATGGTGCCGCAGATAAGCACGAAGCAGAAGACCACAAGCAGGAATGCGGCAACGACCAGGCCAAAGCTGCGCGAACCCATGCGGAAGCCACGGGGAGCGGCGTCAAAGTTCTTGCGCAGCATAAAGTAGGCAAGCAAAATCAGCAGCGGTGGGAGCAGAGCGGTGGCAGCCGTCATGTTGGTGACGATCATGAGCAGGTCGTCGAGGTTACCGGAGCCCAGGGCCGGGATGATCAGGATGGGGACGACGATGGCGAACTGCAGCCAGGCAGCGCGGGCAGGAATGCCGTGCTCGTTGAGCTCGACGATCTTGCTACCAAAGACGCCCTTGGGGATCTCGGTGAAGAAGACCTTGATGGGAGCGGAGGTCCACATCATGAGGGAGCCCAGCGTGGCGGCGAGAAGGATCAAGCCGATGACGCGCGTAGACACTTCCATGGGAATGCCAAAGTGGGCAAAGACAGCGCCGAATACGTCGAAGATACCGGTGGAGATGGCAACGCCGCCCTCGGGGATGAACAGGTTAACCAGCAGCGAAGCGCCTGCATACAGAAGGCCGATGGTCAGGCCGGCGATAACGACGGTGCGCACGAAGGCCTTGACGCCACCCTTAAGGTCGTTAAGGAACACGCCGACAGACTCAGCGCCGCCAACGCCCTGGATGATCCAGGCAAGCGTACCGAAGAAGCCCCACGCAGTTGCGAAGTTGCTCATGTCGGGAGCCATGTTAGCGGGAGTAGGAGCCGTAGCGAACTCAACGCCGCCAAAGGCAGCAGCCAGGGACAGCAGGATGAACACGGCGGGCAGGCCGAGAGCCGCGGTCGAACCGAAGGAGGAAATGGAGCCGATCCACTTAGCGCCCTTGGTCGAAACCCATGTGGCGATAGCAAAGACGACGATCTCGATAATGGTGATCCACAGCTGCGAAAGCTCGGCGTTGGCACCAAAGAACACGTAGCTCGCGTAGATGATGACGTTGGGCAGGACGGACGCAAAGAAGAACAGGTTAACGAACCAGTAGCTAAATGCCGTCAGGAACGCCCAGCGACCACCCATCGAGGTCTTAACCCATGCGTACACGCCAGACTCGGAGTCCTTGTTGAGGCCGACGAACTCGGCGGTAACCAGGGTATAGGGGACAAAGTACAAAAGCGTGGCGAAGAAGAACGACGGCGCAGCTGCCAAGCCGATGGCCGCGTTGTTGTTGATGATGTTCTTGATACCGAACACGGCGGCGACCGTCATGCCCAGCAGAGCGAACGAACCAATCGTTCCTCGTTTTTCAGAGCTCATAAGCCCTCCCAATCATCTGTTAAATGTCATCTAAAACCGTCCGAGCTGCAAGTGCAAACACGGACGGCGCACCTGCTAAGGGGAATGGGGAAAAGGGAGTCAACAAAGCCATCCCCCTTAACGGCGCGAAGCAAACGTCCAGGCGGACGAATACTACTTGTTGGGGAAGGAATAACCTTCGACTGTCACGTGCAGTACCACGACGCGGGGATCCGCGGCATCGGCCACGACACGGTAGGCCTCGTCAATTTCGACGACGGCAACGCCGCCGGTGGGAATCGTCACGGTCTCCCCCGTACCCTCAAAGCGCTCGCGATCATCGATATCGCTGTAGGCGCGCGTACAGGTAAGATCGGCCTTGGAAGCCACCTCAACGGTCAGATTGCCGTCGAGCGGGGCGAGCACGGCATGGTAGCGACGGTGACCGACCAGATCGGCAGTAGCCGCCTCGTGGGCGTTCACCCACCAATACACCAGCGAGTCGCCGATAGAGTACGCCACATCGTGCTGCAGTTCAGAAACGCCGTCGAGTGCCTGACCGGTACGCATCCACTTCTTGACGGACTTCATCTGGGCGTCGAAATCGGCACGCGAGTTAAAGATATGCATGACTTATGCCTCCTTAATGGGTGCCAGCGCCTGAGCCAGATCGGCAGACGTCAGCGGTCGCAGGGACACCTCAAAGCTGAAGCTCTCAAAACGGGTGCGATAGGAATCGAGCACCTCGGAACCCCAAGAGTTCGAGCCAAGGCCGAGCAGCTGGTCGTTGATGTTGACCGTAACCGTGTCGCCCGGGACAAGATCGTAGACATGCTTGGCATTATCGATAGCCTCGCAGCTATAGGGCCATGCGGAGAACGAGAACGGATTGGAAGCGGCGTCGCTCGGACGCGTCACGACCAGACCGTCACCGTGGCTGGAGCGCAGGGCGACCCAGCGGGTACCCTCGCGGTTGGCGCAGTCCTGGGGCATAACGTAGGGCGTGAACATGTCGTCGACCGTAGTGCGGTAATGACCGACCGGGTTGGCGCGCAGCGAGTCCGGATAGTTCTCGCCCGGGCCGTGGCCATACCACTCGACGGCACGATCACAACCGGGAACCTCGAAGGAGATGCCGATGCGCGGGATAATGTCCGAATAGTCGCCGTAGGGCTCGCCGGAAACCTTGAGGTCGACGCGGCCACTCGGAAGCACGGTATAGACGAGCTCGACGCGCATGCCGAACGCGCGGACGGGAGGAGCGATACGCTGGCTCACGGTAACGACGACCGCATTGCCGTCCTGCTTCCAAGAAACATTGCGGGTAGACGTCTGCATCACATCGATGAAGTTATCCTTCCACAGGGAGTCGTACTCCTGGGCGTGGTTATCGACGAGCGGATGCCAAAAACCAACCTGGGGACCGGAGGTCATGACGTCGCGACCGGATGCCTTCCACTCGCTCACGGTACCGTTGACCTTGCTGAAGGTCAGCTCGCCGTTGAGGGAGCGAATACGAATCTCCTGCTCGGTCTCCTCGACCGTAAGCTCAGGACGAGTGGGGGCGGCAATTGCCGGCGCCGGATGGTTTGCGATGGCAAACTGGCTTGCACCCAGTTGGAACATCGGCTCGCACCAGGCGTGAGCCGCCATGGTGTAGGCGTGCACAGTCAGCAGGGTCTCGCCCACTGCGGCCTCGCGAATCACCAGCGGAAGCTGGACGGACTCGCCGGGGGCAACCGCACCGGGCATGAGCGTCTTGCGGCAGACCACGTCGCCGTCCACCAGGGTCTCCGCCGACAGGCAGACATCCTCGAGGGTGGTAAACCAACGCTTGTTGGTGACGGTCAGCTCGCCCGCCTCGGCATCGTAGGCCATGCGAACCGGGCAGATGACTTGGCCGTACTCGGTAAGGCCCGGGCTCGGCTGCTGCCAGGGGAACACCATGCCGTCGATGCAGAAGTTGCTGTTGTTGGGGTAATCGCCGTTGTCGCCGCCATACATGTCGTAGGCAACGCCGTCCTCGGTCACAGCAGCCAAACCGTGGTCGCACCATTCCCAAATAAACTGGCCTTGGATGCAATCCCAGCGATCGAAGACCTCCTGGTACTCGGACAGGCCTCCGGGACCATTACCCATGGAGTGGCCGTACTCGCAGTTGATGCGCGGCTTGGGGAACGGATGCTCGCCAAAGTCGTTCATCTGCGACACGCGGGAGTACATGGTGGAAATGACGTCGACGGTATCGGCGTTGCGATCCTCCTCGTAGTGGACCGGACGACCGTCGAGCTCGTGAGCTTTGGCGTACATCGCGCGGATGTTGCAGCCATAGCCGCTCTCGTTGCCCATCGACCACATGATGATGCACGCGTGGTTGCGTTCCTGCATCACCAGGCGCTCAACACGGTCAACGTAAGCCGGCTCCCAGGCAGGGTCGTCGGTGACCAGGGCGATATTGCCGATATTCTCGAAGCCGTGGCTCTCCATATCGGTCTCGGCGACCAGCATGATGCCGTACTCGTCGCACAGCTCGTAGAAGCGCGGATCGTTGGCGTAGTGGGACGTGCGCACCGCGTTGATGTTGTGCTGCTTCATGAGCTCCAGGTCGCGGCGCATGCGCTCGAGACCCACGGCGCGGCCCTTGTGATCGTCGTGGTCGTGGCGGTTGACGCCATGCATCTTAAAGTAGGTGCCGTTGAGGTAGATATGATTGCCCTCGACCGTCACCTCGGCAAGGCCTTGGCGATGCGGAACGTACTCGCTGACCTCGTCGCCGTCGTAGACCTCAAGCGTAAGGTCATAGAGGAAGGGGTCCTCGGGGTTCCAGAAGTGGGCATCGGCAACGCTGCACTCGGCATGGCCGTCGACGCACTCGCCCGTAGCGACCACATTCTGGCCATCGCTGAGCGTATACACGACGCGACTTGCGCCCTCGGCAACCGTATCGAGCGTGATCAGAGCGGCATCGCCCTCGCGGTGCGTGCGGAACCTAAAGTCGACCAGATGCGCGGCGGGACGCTGCATGAGGTACACATCGCGGAAGATGCCCGATGCCCACCACATGTCCTGGTCCTCGATGTAGCTACCATCGCTGTACTGCAGAACCTTGACCGCAAACAGGTTGTCGCCCTCGACGAGCGCGTCGGTCACGTCAAACTCGGCGGACAGGCGCGAACCCTTGGTCATGCCGATAAACTTGCCGTTGACATACAGCTCGCCGTAGCTCTCGATACCGTCGAAGCGAATAATCTCGCGAGCGCCGGCAGGCACGGCGGGAAGTTTGACGATGCGCTGGTAGACGCCCGTAGGGTCGTCGGAGGGAACGAACGGCTGATCCACCGGGAACGGAAAACCCTCGTCGGTGTAGGCAAGGTTGCCATAGCCGTCTACCTGCCACAGGTGCGGAACCTCCACGTGATCCCACTCGGGCTTGTACGTGCAAAGTGCTTCGTTGGAGACGGCCGCGGGGCCCTCAAAAAGGCGGAACTGCCACGAGCCGGACAGCTGGACAAATCCGCGCGACAGCTCGCGGCTGTACGTAGCGGCGAGATCGGCGGCCTCATAACCCATAAAGTACGCATGGGGTGCCAGGCGGTTCCTGTGGGTGAGCGCTTGGTTTTCCCAATCGTTAATGGCGTCCATGGTGATGCTCCTTCGTCATCGTAGTGCTTCTTTGTGCAACCGGTTGTCCTTATCTTACGGGCGGTACAAAAATCTGTGCAACCGGTTGTCCGCCGAACGGTCGATTTTGTCGGATTAACGGTGCAACCGGTTGTACAACCATGCTACTTATGTCACCCTAAGCTTAGGTGCACAGCACGGGGCATCGTTCTTGAACTCACAGGCAACTGTCGCGCCTGCCTATGTCTCGCCCATACATGCCGTGCTCAGTCGCAGTTTGATTGCAAAACGACACCGGTCACCGGATACCATGGACGCCGTTCACGCGCGCTATAGTAATCTGTATCCGCATTAGCCTTTATCGATAGCCCACCGACCCAATTGCACAGGAGACGCCATGACCCAACCAGCACGCACCGCACCCACGCTTGCCGAGGTTGCTGAAGCTGCCGGTGTTTCGCGCTCCACGGCATCGCGCGCCCTCAACGACTCCCCCCGCATTAGCGAGGAAACTAAAAAGCGTGTCCGCGCAGCGGCGAAAAAGGTTAACTTCGTTCCCAACGCACGCGGCCGGGCGCTCGCCGTCGGACGCACGGAAATTATCGCCGTGCTGGTTACCGAGCCTTTGAGCGAGCTGTTTAGCGATCCCACCTACAGTGAGTTTTTAAGCGGCATTACCGAGGAACTTTCGGAGTCGTCTTACTTGCCCGTGATCTTGCAGGCATCTTCCTCGCATGAGCGCAACCGCGCACGCGAGCATTTTGAGCGCCGCTCGTTTGACGCCGTCATCGACGTCTCGCCCTACAAGGGCAGTGAGCTGCTCGAGGTGCTGCGCGAGCTGGGCGTACCCACTGTGTTATGCGGCCAGCTCGAGGGCCATCCCTATCGCGACGTGTTCTCGACGGTCTACTCCGACGACGAAGAGGGCGGACGCTTTGCGGCTCTCGCTATGAAAGATCGCGGACGCAAGGACATCGTTGCCGTGCTGGGGCCGCAGGATAACCCCGCCGTCATCGACCGCCTTCGCGGCTACCGTGCAATTTTGGGCGAAAGCCTTCCGGATGAAAATGTCATCTATACCGGATGGAGCAGCGGAGACGGCTACCAAGCCACGCGGCGGTTGCTCGCGCGCGAAATACGTGCCGACGGCGTGCTATGCGGATCGGACCGTATCGCAACCGGCGTTATCGCCGCATTCAACGAAGCAGGAATTAGCGTACCCAAAGACGTTTCGGTCGTGGGCTTCGATGACCACGAGGTCGCAGCTCGCAGCGTCCCCGCGTTGACGACCATTCGTCAGCCGCTTCGCGAGGAAGGCCGCATGGCCGCAGGCATTGCGCTCGATATGATCAATGGCGCCGTGCCCACCACCACCGTCATGCACATGCAGCTCGTTCAGAGAGACTCACTGTAGGAAACTGGGCCGGGCTTTCCGCTAGGCTGCTTTAGCGGAAAGCCCGGCCCATTCCGAACGCCGATTCTGGGATGTACTTTCCGCCAGAAGCTCAACCGGAAAGTGCGACCCGTTATTTGGCTGGATTCTGGGTCGCAGTTTCCGCGACGTCCGGTCACCCTATGTCCTCGCAACGCCCGCGCATAAAAAACGAGGGAAGGCACACGTCCTTCCCTCGTTGCAGGCAATATGTAGTCGCTCGCCTACATCAGGCGCAGGCTGACGTCCTTGAGCTGGGCGCCACTAACGGCACTCGGGGCGCCCGACATAAGGTCGGAGCCGCTAGCCGTCTTGGGGAACGCCATGACGTCGCGGATGGAGTCGGAACCGGTAAGCAGCATGCACACGCGGTCCAGGCCCAGAGCGAAACCGCCCATCGGGGGCGCACCAAACTTGAGGGCCTCCATGAGGAAGCCAAACTGAGACTCGGCGCGCTCCTCGGTAAAGCCCAGGAGCTTGAGCATGGACATCTGCATCTCGGCGTTGTGGATACGCATACCGCCGCCGCCGGCCTCAAAGCCGTCCATGACAAAGTCGTAGGTGCAAGAACCGGCTGCCAACGGGTCGGCCTCGATCTTGGCGATGTCGGTCTCGGTCGGCAGGGTGAAGGGCTGGTGCTCGGCGGCATAGGCCTTGCGGTCCTCATCCCAGTGGAACAGCGGGAAGTTGACGACCCACAGGAAGTCATGGCCCTCGCGCTTGATCTCGAGCGCATTGGCCATGTGGGAACGCATGCCGCCCAGGATCTCGTCGGAGAGCAAGCGCGGGCCGGCGGCGAACATCACAAGGTCGCCGGGCTCGACGTCCATACGCTCGCGCAGGGCAGTCATTTCCTCGTCCGAGAAGAACTTGACGATGGGACTGTTGATGGAGCCATCCTCGCGGAAGGCGATCCAGGCCAGACCCTTGGCGCCAAACGTGGAGGCCACGCCGGCAAGCTTATCGATCTTGGCACGTGCCCAGGCACCGGCGCCCTTGGCGTTGATGGCCTTGACGACAGAGCCCTCCTCGTTTGCGGCAGTCGCAAAGACCTTGAACTTGGAGTTGGCGAAGATGTCGGTCAGGTCGACCAGGTGCATGCCGTAGCGGGTATCGGGCTTGTCGGAGCCATAGGTGTCCATGGCCTCCCAGTAGTCCATGCGACGCAGCGGCGTGGGCATCTCGACACCCATGCGGCCGAAGGCATCGGCCAGGACCTCTTCGAGCGCGCTCATGACATCGTTCTGGTCCACGAAGGACATCTCGATATCGACCTGGGTGAACTCGGGCTGACGGTCGGCACGCAGGTCCTCGTCGCGGAAGCACTTGGCAACCTGGTAGTAGCGCTCGACGCCACCGACCATGAGCAGCTGCTTCAGGAGCTGCGGGGACTGCGGCAGGGCGTAGAAGTTGCCCGGCTGGATGCGGCTGGGAACGATGAAGTCGCGGGCGCCCTCGGGCGTGGACTTAAACAGGGAGGGCGTCTCGACCTCCATGAACTCACGGTTGTGCAGCGCCTCGCGAATGGCAAAGGTGAAGTCGGAGCGCAGCTTGAGGTTGGCCATCATCTCGGGACGGCGGAGGTCCAGATAGCGATAGCGCAGGCGGGTGTCCTCGCTGGTCTCGATGCCGTCCTCGATCTGGAACGGCGGGGTGACGGACGTGTTGAGCACCTCGGCGTGGTCGGTCAGGACCTCGATCTCGCCGGTCGCGAGCTTGGTGTTGGTGGTCTCCTCGCCACGGGCGCGCACGACGCCGTGGATCTTGATGGGCCACTCGGGACGCATGGTCTCGGCGATCTTAAAGGCATCGCCGTCGGAGTGCTCGGGGTCGAAGGTGAGCTGCGTGATGCCCTCGCGGTCGCGAAGGTCGCAGAAGATAAGGCCGCCGTGGTCGCGGCGACGGCTCACCCAACCGGTGAGGGTGACCTCTTCGCCCACGTTCTCGAAGCGAAGCTCGCCGCAGGTACGGGTGTGCATGGAATGCTCGTCAATGGGACGGGTCTGGCTCATACCAGTGATCCTCCTTTATGGATCTGTGCCGCCCCGTGTCGTTCCGGGCGGCGTCGTACAGATTTGCCCAGCCTGCGTAAACCGCGCAGCCGGACATGGCGTTCTATCTTATCGCACCTGTGTCGATGTGCCGCGAAAAAGTAACTCTTGCCCAAAGACTTGACGGAGACGAAACAATTGACGCACCGTGGCCGTCGCCGACGCGCGCCACGTGCGACAATGTGCCCCAATACAACTGCACTCGGAAAGGCCCGCCATGACTGCACGCCTCATCGTTATGGATATCGACTCCACGCTCATCAACCAGGAGGTCATCGACCTGTTGGGCGAGGAAGCCGGCGTGGGCGAGCAGGTGGCGCAGATCACCGAGCGCGCTATGCGCGGCGAGCTGGACTTTAAGCAGGCACTTGAAGAGCGCGTGGGGTTGCTTGCCGGCTTGGACGAGAGTGTGTTCGAGCGCACCTTTGAGCGCGTGACGTTTACCCCCGGCGCGTTGGAGCTTGTGCGCTCGGCACACAGCAAGGGCTGGAAGGTCGGCGTGGTGAGCGGCGGCTTCCACGAGGTCGCCGACAAGATCGTGGCCGCCGCGGGCATCGACTTCTGCCTGGCTAACCGCCTGGAGGTCGTGGACGGCAAGCTCACCGGTAAGTTGGCGGCAGACATTGTGACCAAGGAGTCCAAGCTCATCCAGCTGCTGGATTGGGCAGTCGAGTGCGGTGTCGATATGGCCCATACCGTCGCGATCGGTGACGGCGCCAACGACATCCCCATGATTCAGGCCGCAGGCACGGGCATCGCATTTTGCGCCAAGCCCAAGACGCGCGAGGCCGCCCCATTTGCCATCGACGAGCGCAACCTGATGCTCGCCATGGACATCATCCTGCGCGACTAGTCGATCAGTCTAACAATTGAATCAGTCTGTCCTATAGTTTCCGAACAATTTTGTCTTAGTGTTCGGAAACATACCCTTTGAGTGCTAGACTTTGCGCCGTCGAAGGGAACATATATGGATAAGCGAGATTTAGAGCAGCTGCTGAGCGATGTTGCCGGCGGATCAGTCACCCCGGCCGTCGCCCTCACGCGCATCCAGACGGCGCCAACCGCTGATCTGGGTTTTGCACAGCTCGATCTTTCGCGCGGGGTACGCCAGGGAGCCGGCGAGGTCGTCTACGGTGCCGGTAAAACCGCCGAGCAGATCGCCGCCATTATCGAGGCGCTGCGCGATGCCGGCCAGGAGCGCATCCTGGTCACGCGCCTGGATGCCGAAAAAGCAGCCCGTACCTCGGAGCTCCTCGACAACGGCATCGACCTGGGATATGTCCCGGACGCACAGCTCGCCCTCGTGGGCGGCAAGCCCTCCCCTACCGGCAACGGACGCATCGTCGTCGCCTGCGCCGGCACGAGCGACCTGCCCGTCGCCGAGGAAGCCGCGTTGACGGCCGAGTTCTATGGCAACGAGGTCGACCGCCTCTACGACGTAGGTGTCGCCGGCCTGCACCGTCTGCTCGCGCATGCCGAGGAACTTGCTCAGGCGCAGGTGGTCATCGCCATCGCCGGCATGGAGGGCGCACTGGCGAGCGTTGTCGGCGGTCTGGTGAGCTGTCCGGTCATCGCCGTTCCCACCAGCGTGGGCTACGGCGCAAGTTTTGGTGGCTTGGCCGCGCTGCTCGCCATGCTCAACTCCTGTGCCAGCGGCGTTTCGGTCGTCAATATCGACAACGGCTTCGGCGCCGCCTACCAGGCAAGTCTTATCAATCATCTGAGCGCCGGCACACCCCGCGCCCGTTAAGGAGCATTCCATGTCCAATCATCAGCACACGCTTATCATCGACGGCACCTCGGGTATCAGCGGCGATATGACCGTCGCGGCCCTGCTCGACCTGGGCGCCAGCGAGGAGCACCTGCGCGAACAGCTCGCCACGCTGCCGGTCGACGGCTTTACGATCGCCGTCACGCGTGCAAACAAGCATGGCATCGACGCCTGTGATTTTGACGTCCAGCTTGCAGAGGAGCTCGAGAACCACGATCACGACATGGCCTGGCTCTACGGCAACGAAGCAGCTGTCGAGCATATGCACGAGCACGAGCACCACCATCATGGCCATGGCGAGCACGAACACGAGCACTGCCACGAGCATGACCATGAGGGCCACGCCCATGAGCACGAGGATCATCACCACACCCACCACCATCATCACCGCTCGCTAGCCGACGTCACGGAAATTATCGAGAATTCGCAGATGAGTGATGGCGCCAAGCGTCGCGCGCTCGCTATCTTTACCGCGCTCGCCGCCGCCGAGGCCAAGGCCCACGGCAAAACGCCCGAGACCGTCATGTTCCACGAAGTAGGCGCCATCGATTCCATCGTTGACATCTGCTCTGTCGCCATCTGCCTCGATGACCTGGGCATCGAGGACATCGTGGTCGAGTCGCTCTCCGAGGGTCACGGCACCATCCACTGTGCCCACGGCCTTATGCCCATCCCGGTGCCCGCCGTCGTCAACCTATGCCAAGCAGGCAATATCGCCCTCACGCCCGCATCGGTCGCCGGCGAGCTCGTGACGCCCACGGGTGCCGCCATCGTCGCCGCACTGCGCACGTCCGAGCACCTGCCGGCCCGCTACCGCATCGAAGCCGTCGGCTACGGCGCCGGTAAGCGCCCCTACGAGGGCTGCTCCGGCACGCTCCGTTGCCTGCTTGTTCACGTGGATGCATAGCCATGGATGCCCGCAAAACCAAAAGCCGCGCCGCCATCGTCGCAGCATTTTCCGAGCTCCTTCGCGAGGAGGACTACGGCAAGATCACCGTCGGCGACATCATCGCGCGCGCTCACGTAGGCCGCGCGACATTCTACGGCCTCTTTAAGGGCAAAGACGACCTATTGTCCGAGCTCGTGAACGACATCTGCACCCACGCCCTCGACGACGATGGTACGCCGCTCGACGATCCGCTCGTACAAGTCGAGCATATCCTCAACAACCTCTGGGAACGCCGTCAGGGCGTTCGAGCCCTCGTAGCCGGCGCCGGCTCACGCGTCTTCGCCGACTGCCTCCGCAAGACCATCATGTCGCGCGCAGCCGAAACCGTCCCCAACGACCCAAACGGCCCCGCCGCCACCATGGACCGCAGCTTCTTACTACACCACATAGCCTCAAGCTTCGTAGGAATGGTCCAATGGTGGGCCTGGCACAACTTCCAAGCAGACAAAGCCGACGTAGCCAAAGACTACCTATCAGCCATAAAGCCTCTCTTCAGATAGACGCCTCCTCCCAAGGCGTCGTCCCTTCCCAAAGTACCACCCTCATCTCAAAGCACTCAACAGCCAAGCGCCCACCACATCCATATTCAGATATATATGTTGGGTTGCTTGCTCGAGCGCAGCAAAGACCCCGCAGCCGTCCGCATGGGGTAACTTCCCAGCGCATTCCGCAGGACGCAAAAAGGCTCGCCGCACGAAGTGCGCAGCGAGCCTTTTTGCATGTCCGAGGACGCGCTGGGAAGAATTTTCCCCATGCGGACGGCGGACAACTATGTAGCCTCAGACTAGAACATGCCCAAGAAACCATGCACAAACAGCGCAGCCAGAGCGGCACCGACAAACGGCGCGATGCCAGGAACAAGCAGGCCGTACTTCCAGTTGTTGTCAGCCTTGTTCTTGATCGGCAGCACCTGATAGGCCATGCGAGGACCAAGGTCACGAGCCTGGTTCATGGCGAAGCCGGTGATGCCGCCCATGCCCATGCCAACAGCCCAAACGATCAGACCGACGCAGATAGCGAGCATCAAAACGTTCTCGCCGGCGCGGCTAGCGGCAGCAAGGATGGCGCTGATGAACACAAAGGTGCAGATAGCCTCGCAGAAGAAGTTGCGAGCATAGTTCGTGCCCTCGGTGGTGGGGTTGGTCGAGAAGATGTTGCGCTGGGCAATGGGGTCGACGACGCCCTCGGACGCCTTGAACTCATCGGCATACATAAGCCAAGCGATTACGGCACCCGCAAAGCCGCCGAGCATATCGGCAATCATGAAGGGAATGCAGCTGCTCCACGGCACCAAGCCTACGATGCACTGGGCAAGCACCATGGCGGGGTTCATGCACACGGCGCCGCCAAAGATAAACAGAGCAACCGAGATGCCAAAAGACCAGGTGGTGATGGCAAACATGTGGCCGGAGCCCTGATACTTGGTGCCCTTAAGCACGGTATCGCAGTGCACGCCCACGCCAAAGATGATCATGAGGGCCGTTGCGCCGAATTCGCAGAGGAGTTTGGTAAGCATAAAACCTTATCTTTCTTGTCGGTTATAAACGATTCGTTTAGGCCGCGTACTAGTGCTGCGCGACGACAACGCCCAGGCCATCGGGAATGACGGCCACCTTGGCATCGGCACCCTTCATCTCAAAGGCGAGCTTGAGCGCCTCATCGAGAGTGTTGACCGGCGTCATGTGCATATCCTTGATCATCTGGTGATCGCACAGGTCGGTAACCATGATCACGGGGTGATGCGCCAGGATGCGGGCAAAGATCTGGCTCGTCCACTGGTCGGGCAGGGTCTCGTCCTTAGGACGGTCGATGCAGGCGCGCTCAAACTCCGCAGGATCGTTGTCGGCGATGTTGTGATAGAAGCCCTCGCCACCGTGACCGTCGGCACAACCGGCGACATCGATAATCACGCCGCCCTCGGGAAGCGTGGCCTCGGCAGAGCACATGCCCTTCACGGCCTGGTAGATGTTCTGGTCGAGCGGGTAGCCGCCGTTGGTGGTGATGGCAATCTCGCACTCGACGGGCTCAACGCCGGCAAGGCTCTTCACGAACTCGCAGCCAGCCTCGTGCGCCTTGTGGATATCGCCGGCAAAGGAGCCGATGACCTCGTGCTTGCCGTTGAGCACCACGTTAAGCACAAAGGCAAGGTGAGCCATCTCGGCAGCGGCAAACATGTCCTCGCTCACGTGGTTGTGGCACAGGTTGCCGGCACGCGAGTGGGAATCATTCACAAACTGACCGTTATGGTTGTACATGATGGTCTTGTAGCTGGCGATACCAGGCAGGACGGACTTGCGGCTACCAGAGAAACCGGCAAAGAAGTGCGGCTCAATAAAGCCCTCGGCAAGCAGCAGATCGCAATCGGCGGCAATCTTGTTGATGATGCACTCGCCACCAGAAGGCAGGGTGCCAATCTTTTTCATCATGCTGTCGTCAGTCGCGACGTGCATAACGATTTCCTCGTTGGCAACAATCTCCTCGCCATACTTGTTGACGAGTTCCTCGTGCGTCGACGGACGGTGCATACCCGTAGCAACCAGAATGCGCAGGCGAGCCTCGGGCGCAGCGGAATGGATGTGATGCAGCAGAATAGGCATCGTCACACGCGAGGGAACGGGACGCGTATGATCGGAGCTAATGATGACGATATCCTTCTTGCCAGCACAAAGCTCCTCGAGCGAAGGCGAGCCATAAGGGTTGGCAAGTGACTCCTCTACCAGCTCTTCCTGCGATTTTGTAGTCTTAAACTCGTTTTGATGACCTTCCATCACACCCGCGAAGTTCTTATCCTCGAGCTCCAGATGTAACGTCTTGTGGTCAAACGGCAGTTCACATTCAAACAATGACGCGCGCCCTCTTCCTTTCAACTGACACACTAGATTAACCGTTGGAAGGATACGCCGCTCACCGAAAAACACCACCGTCCACCGACTCATTAACACAACGTTCATATTTGACCCACAACAAAACGGCCGCGATCCCAAAGGGAACCGCGGCCGCCTGTCAAAGACACTATAGACAGGATGATTTACGCAGCGCCGAGGCAAACATCTACCCCGAGACGTTCGCACGTAAGCCATTTTGCATAAATGCGTTAATTAATTGCATAAAAAGGCACATGGATTTCTAGCCGTAACAGGGTAACACCCTCCGGAGCGTGCATTTTTGCGAGTATTCAGCATCGCGGGATAAGATTTTGGTGTCAAAAGTCTTTCAAAAGGTAGATAGTCCTCATGGCTCGTCCCATCTGGATGGCATGCGGCGAGAAACCAGCCATATATGAACATCGACAAAGCCCAATCGTCATGCAAAAGCATCAACAGGAGCCGCGAACGTCACCCATAGCCTTATGCACCAATCTTTGGCTGCTGAAAACTCCGTTTTTTGCACGTCGCCCCAAGCACCACCCTCACCCAGTGGCTGATCCGCCGAAGACCGGACATCGCAGGGCCCGCCATTAGTCTACTTTTAGGCACACTCCGCAGGACGCAAGAAGCCCTCGCCGCACGAAGTGCGCAGCGAGGGCTTCTTGCATGTCCGAGGACGTGCCTAAAAGTAAACTGATGGCGGACCCGGACGACTACAGGGCTATCGATTACCCCGTGTTCTGCAATCCTGCCGAGACGCCGGTCACAGTCGAAAGAATCAGGCTCATGTACTCGGCCTTCTTCTCCTCGGCCATCTCGTCCTGGTTCATACGCACCTCGCGAAGGGCGCGGACCTGGGCGATGGACAGGGCGTCGACGTAGGGGTTACGCACGCGAACGGCGCAGCCGAGCACGCGACGACGCTGCAGCGGCCATTCATCACCGACGATGGCAAGGACCCACTTACGGGTGAGCTGCATCTCGGTAAAGACCTTCTTGGACAGATCATCGCGGTCGCCCAGATGCAGATACATCTTGGCGATGCGCTGATCGGTCTTAGCAATCGACATCTCGATGTTGTCGATAAAGGTGCGGAAGAACGGCCACTCCTGGTAGGCAGCCTTGAGCTGGTCAAGATCGCCAAGCTGCTCGCAGGCGGTGCCCAGACCGTACCAAGCGGCCAGGTTAATGCGCGCCTGGCT
The DNA here is from genome assembly GCA_905204635.1 of uncultured Collinsella sp. Lineage (GTDB taxonomy): Bacteria > Actinomycetota > Coriobacteriia > Coriobacteriales > Coriobacteriaceae > Collinsella. Next base: position 28,666 of record CAJLAN010000001.1, read on the forward strand.
CCAGCTGAAGATCCACGGGATGGTACGCAGGTCATCGAGCGACTTGGCGCCCAGACCGCGCTTGGCGGGACGCGAGCCGATCGGCAGCAGACCGACCTCGGTCAGCGGCGTCACGGTCGAGAACCACGGTGTAAAGTCCTCGGTGTTCAGCAGGTCCAGATAGCGTTCGTGGCTTGCAGTGTTGAGCTTCTCGGCCATATCCCAGAACTTCTGCGTGGTCTCGGTGTTGGTCTTCTCGACACTCGGGGCCGACTGCAAAAGCGTTGCGGCGGCAACGGACTCAACATGGCGCTGAGCCAGCGTGCGGTTGCCGTAACGGGCAAAGATGACTTCGCCCTGCTCGGTAAGCTTAAAGAAGCAGTTGACCGAACCCTTGGGCTGCGCCAGCACGGCCTTGTTGGCCGGGCCGCCGCCACGGCCCACGGCACCGCCGCGACCGTGCATGAGCACCAGGTCGATATCGTTCTTCTCTGCCCACTTGGCGATGCGCTCCTGCGCGGAGTGCAGCGCGAGCATGGCCGTGGTAGGACCGGCATCCTTGGAAGAGTCGGAATAGCCCAGCATGACCTCCATGCGGCGGTTGGTCTGGGCAAGGCGCTTTTGCACCACGGGCAGCGTAAGCATCTGATCGAGCACGTCGACGCAGCCCTCGAGGTCCTCGAGCTGCTCGAACAACGGGATCACGTCGAGCTCGGGGACATCCTCCTCGTGTGCAAAGGACAGGTGCGCCAGCTCAAAGACGTCGGCCACATGCTGAGCGCTCTTGGTAAACGAGATGATGTAGCGGTGCGCCATCTTCTTGCCGTAGCGCTTTTGGATGGAGCCGATAGCGCGGAAGGTATCGATGACCTCGCGCGTCATGGGCTGCAGGTCGCCATGGATACCGTTCTCGTGGATATCCTTAAGGGCGCGGGCATGCACCACGGAGTGCTGACGGAACTCCATCTCGACCATGTGGAAGCCGAAGGTCTCGGCCTGCCAGATGAGGTCCTGCAGCGGGCCGTAGGCGGAACGCTTGGCGTTGGCTTCGGCGAGGGAGCGCTGCACGGTCTTCAGATCGGCGATGTAGTCCTCGC
>CAJLAN010000002.1 GCA_905204635.1 uncultured Collinsella sp.
CATGCCGACGGCGATACCCTGGCTGCCGTTGACCAGCAGGTTGGGGAAGCGCGCAGGCAGTGCCACGGGCTCGGCGAGCGATTCGTCGTAGTTGGGCTGCCAATCGACGGTATCCTTCTGCAAGTCACGCAGCAGTTCCATGGCGGGCTTTGCCAGGCGGCTCTCGGTGTAACGCATGGCCGCAGCGCCGTCGCCGTCGATGTTGCCGAAGTTGCCGTGACCGTCGATGAGCGGCGTGCGCATGGAGAACCACTGTGCCAGGCGGACCATGGCCTCATAGACCGCGGAGTCGCCGTGCGGGTGGTACTTACCGATAACTTCGCCGACCGTCCAAGCTGACTTCTTGTGCGGGCGGTTGGGGTAGATGCCGCTCTCGTTCATCGCATACAGGATGCGACGGTGCACCGGCTTTAAGCCGTCGCGCACGTCCGGCAGGGCGCGCGCCGTGATAACCGACATCGAATACTCGATGAACGACTGCTTCATCTCGCGGCCAAACTCCGAAATCTGGAGCTGACCGCCGTTGATATCCTCACCGGCCGAGGCGCCACGGTCGACTTCGCCAAAGCTCTCCTCGAGCTCGGCGTCGTCTTCTTCCTCATCATCATCGGCATCGGGGTTATAGGCGTCCGGGTCGCCGTCCTCGCCCTGCTCAGCACGGGCAAGCAGGCGCTTCAGATCATCGGGCATACCGGCATCGCCGGCCTCGTCCATACCCCCGTTATTGTTGATATCGTCTGCCACGTTACCTCCTCATGGTTTGCGTGGTCCATTAGTTCCCTACCACGGAGACGGATTACCAGGCATGCCGGGCAACCCTCCTAGGTTTTCCAGGTGCCCCAGGTTGCCCTGAAGGATGAGGGCGCACGCCTTGCGTGCGGCGCCCGAAATCCTGAAGGGCAAGATGGGGTGCCTGGGAAAGCTAGGCGTCTAGGAAACGTGCATCATGCGCGTGTTTCTCGATGTACTCGCGGCGATAGCCGACCTCGGAACCCATCAGCTCGCGCACGGCGCGATCCGCCACCACGGCGTCCTCGATCGACACACGCTGCAGGATGCGGGTCTTGGGGTCCATCGTCGTCGAGGCAAGCTGCTTGGGGTCCATCTCGCCCAGGCCCTTGTAGCGCTGGACGGTATAGCCCTTGCGCTTTTTGGTGATCTTGCCGTCCTTGGCCTTGCCGTCCTCGTCGTTATCGTCGGGGTTCAGGCCCAGACTCTGGATGGTGTCGCGCAGGATCTCGTCTTCGGGCTGGCGGCCGTTGGGATACACGTAGTGGATCTTGTTGCGCACCTTAATGCCAAAGATGGGCGGGCAGGCAACATAAACGTAACCGGCATCGATCAGCGGACGCATGTACTTGTAGAAGAACGTCAGCAGCAGGATGCGGATATGCGCACCGTCGACGTCTGCATCGGTCATGATGATGATCTTGTGGTAGCGCGCCTTGGTGATATCGAAGTCGCCGCCGTCGCCGGCACTCGTCGTGACGCCGCAACCGATCGCGGTAATCAGCGACTGGATGGTGTCACTCGAGAACGCGCGATGGTCACCAACGCGTTCGACGTTCAAAATCTTGCCGCGCAGGGGCAGAATCGCCTGGATGTCTCGGCGACGGCCGTCCTTGGCCGAACCGCCTGCCGAGTCGCCCTCTACGATGAAGAGCTCGGTCAGCTCGGCATCGCGCACCGAGCAGTCGGCGAGCTTACCAGGCAGGGACGCCGTCTCGAGCAGGCTCTTGCGGCGGGTCGCCTCGCGCGCCTTGCGGGCGGCGTTGCGCGCCTTGCAGGCCTGTTGCGCCTTCTTGACGATCTCGCGGGCGGGCTTGGGATGCTCCTCCAAGTAATCGGTCAGTCCATCGGTCACGATCTTGAGCGTGAGCGCACGCATGTAGGAGCTGCCGAGCTTGGCCTTGGTCTGGCCCTCAAACTGCGGATCGGGCAGCTTGACCGAGATAACGGCCGAAAGGCCCTCGCGCACATCGTCGCCGGTCAGGTTGGTGTCTTTTTCCTTGAGCAGGTTCTGCTTGCGCGCGTAATCGTTGATCACGCGGGTGAGCGCGGTGCGGAAGCCCTCAAGGTGCATGCCGCCCTCGGGGGTGTAGATGTCGTTGGCAAACGACATGACGTTCTCGCCGTAACCGCTATTCCACTGCAGGGAAACCTCGACCTCGCCCATCTTGGCCACAGGTGCGTCCGGGTCCGATTTGCCCTCGATGTAGATGGGCTCCTTAAAGGCCTCGGGGACGTCCTTGCCCTCGTTGAGGAACTTGACGAAGTCGATGATGCCGCCCTCGTAGCAAAACTCCTCCACGTGGGGAGTCGCCTCGCGCTCGTCGGTCAGCACGATCTTGAGGTTCTTATTGAGGAACGCCGTCTCCTGCAGACGGTTGTGCAGTGTATCGAAATCGTAAATGCAGGTCTCGAAGATCTCGTCGTCGGGCCAGAAGGTGACGGTGGTGCCCGTCGAATCCGAGGTGCCCACGACCTCCATCTTCTTGACGGTCTTGCCGCGCGAGAACTCCATCTCGTAGGTGTTGCCTTCGCGACGAACCTGAACGACCACGCGCTTGGACAGTGCGTTGACGACGGAGATGCCCACGCCGTGCAGGCCGCCCGAAACCTTATAGGCCGAGTTATCGAACTTACCGCCGGCGTGCAAGATCGTCATGACGACCTCGAGCGTCGGGATCTTTTTAACAGGGTGCTCGTCGACGGGGATGCCACGCCCGTTGTCGACGACCGTGATGGAGTTGTCGGCGTGGACCGTCACCTGGATCTCGGTGCAGAAACCGGCCATGGCCTCGTCGACGGAGTTGTCAACGATCTCCCACACCAGGTGATGCAGACCGCTGGCGCTCGTCGAGCCGATATACATGCCCGGGCGCTTACGAACAGCCTCGAGACCTTCGAGAATCTTAATCTCGCCGCCATCGTAATCGTTTTCGTTTGCCACACGTCCTCCTTCAGTCAAGAAAATGTGTACAGCCTTACTAGTTTATCGTAAAAAAATACCCTCGGGAACGAGGGTATTTGGCTCTACAAGGCCACCAGATGCGATTTAAGGCTCTTTTTTGCTTTGCACGCCCTTGGCCCACTCGGCACTGGCTCTCATGGCGTTCTCGAGGGCCTCGCGCAGTTTTTGGTCCTCGATGGGTGCCACTTGGCGCTCGATCTCGGTGCGCTCGGCCTCACTTAGGTCGGCGTGCGGGGCCGGCGGGCGCTCGGTCGTCGCCGGGCGCAGGCGCTCCTTGGCGGCGGGTGGCGTGTGACCGGGCGCGGTGGTTTTGAACACCAGGCCGTCCACATGCGCACCGGCGCGCTCCATACGCGCGCGGATGATCTCGCGCAACAGCGTCATTTCCTGCGTCCACGAGGGCGAGTCGAGATATACCAGCAGCTCATCGGACTCGGGCAGGTAGCGCAAACCCGTCACATGCCGCCCCTCGCGCGTGCCCGAGCACACCGCATTCCACGCGCGATAGACCGCACGAGATTCCTCTGCAGTCTCCATCTGCGCGCGGCGCTCAGGTGTCGCGGCCGCCAGGATGCGCTGGCGCTCTGCGTTCAAAAACCCACTAAAGGTGACCGTTTCGCTCTCGCGCTCGTAATTAGCACATCTCACCCATGCTCACCACCTTGGCTCGATCAAGCAGATCATCGGTAAAGTACCCCAGGTTGGTCGTGGTTATGACCGTCTGGATATCATCGCCGATCAGCCGCAGGAAAGCACCGCGGCGTTCGCCGTCGAGTTCGCTCATCACGTCGTCCAAAAGCAGCAATGGGGCGGTGCCCAGGACATCGCGAGCCACGGCCACCTCCGCCACCTTCCAGGCCAGAACCAACGTTCGCTGCTGACCTTGGCTGGCAAACGAGCGGGCGGAACGACCCGCCACGGTAAACTCAATCTCATCGCGATGCGGTCCCACCAACGTCACGCCGCGGCGAATTTCCTCGTCGGCGTGCTCATCAAGGGCAGCCAGCATGCGCTCGTACGCCCAGCCCTTCAGCTCTTCGCGATCATCGACCTGGGGCAAATCCCCCAGCGTGGACGTATAGGTCACGTTGGCAGCCTCACCGGATGCCACTTGCCCGTAGGCAGTGTGCATATGGCCCGCCAGCCGGTCGAGCAGAGCCAACCGGTGCACGAGCAGGGCCGAGCCCGCGCGGGCAATCGAATCGTTCCACGCGCCGAGCATCTCGCGGCAGCACCAGGTCTCCTTGAGCAAGGCGTTACGCTGGGTCACGCAGCGCCCATAGGTGCTCGCAAGATCGGCATAGCGTGCGCTCAGTTGCATGCCAAAGTCATCGAGGGCGGCGCGGCGCACACTGGCGCCTCGCTTAACCATGTCCAGATGGTCGGGGCAAAACAGCACGCTCGGCAGAACCCCGCGCACACCGGCGGCAGAGCATCTCTTGCTGTTGCGGCTAAACGAGCGCTTACCGTCCTCCGCGCTCAATCCCATATCAAGCACGCGGCCGTCGCCCTCGAGCCTCAGCTCGACCTTGCACGAGCCCACGCCGTCATGGACGAGCTCGGCTGCGGTCGGATGCCTAAACGAGGCGCCGCTCGTCAGCAGCTGCAGCGCCTCTATGAGATTGGTCTTTCCCGCCGCGTTGGGTCCCGCAAGTATCGTCACGCCCTCGTCCAGGGCAAGGCGATAGCTATCGAAGCTGCGGTAGTGCGCGACGGAAAGATCGCGGGCGAACATGGTCATAGGGCAGTTGCTAGATGCGGACCGGCATGACCAGGTACAGGTAGTTGATCTTGTCGTAGGACTTGAAGATGCCCGCCTGCGAGTAGCTCTTGAGCTCCAGCGTGATCTCCTTCTCCTTGGACAGGGCATTGAGGCACCCGAAGATGTAGTGGTAGTTGAAGGCGATGGTGCCCGACTCGCCCTCGGCCTCGACATCGATCGTCTCCTGCGCAAGGTCCTGGTCATTGGAAATGGAGGACAGGCCCATCTGCCCGTTCTCGACATCGATCTCGAACTTGACGGCGGGGTTGGCGCTCGCGATAACGGCCACGCGCTTGAGGGCGGCGTTAAAGGCGGCGACGTCGATCTTGACGCTCGTCACGCACGAATCGGGGATGAGCTGCTTGTAGTTGGGGTACACGCCCTCGATGCGGCGCGACACGTAGGTGGTGTTGCCGGCCTCGAAGACGACCTGGGTGTCGGTAGCCCCGATCATGATGGTCGCCTGGCTGGCCATGATGTTCAGCGCGTCGTTAAAGGCGTCGGCCGGAACGTTGAGCTCAAAGGAACCCTCGAGGGTCGAGGTCTCGACCTGCGTATCGCACACGGCCAAGCGGAAGGAATCGGTCGCCACCAGGCGCACGGTGTTGTTCTCGACCTTCATGTGCACGCCGCCTAGAATGGGGCGGGCCTTGTCGGTCGAGGTGACGCGCCACACGCGGCCGACCATTTCGGACAAGATATCGGTCGGCAGCTCCACGGCACTCTCGATGGCATAGGCCGGAAACTCGGGGAAGTCATTGGCATCGAGCGTGTTCAGGCGGAAAGAGCTCTTCTCGCAACCAATCAGCACCTGGCGCTCGGACAGCTCAAAGGTGACCGGAGCATCGGGGAGGGTCTTGGTGATGTTGGAGAGCATCTTGCAGGGAATAACCATCTCGCCCTCTTCTTCGACATGCGCCGCGATGCGGTGACGAATCGAGATGGTGTAGTTAGAGGTCTGGAATTCCAAGATGCCGTCTTGGGCCTTAACGAGCACGCCCGACAGGATGGGAAGGGTGGATGCCGAAGCGACACCCTTCATAACGACGCCGATGGCTTGTGTAAGCGAGCTCTGGCTGACGGTGAACTTCATCTTTTAATACCTTTCTATAGATATAAATATCTTAATAATAGTAATAGCACTGACGAAACTGTTGATTACTCACAAAGACGCAGGTCAGACCCAGAAAGAGAATCGACAGCAACCTGTGTGCAACGGGGGTGGTTTTCCACGTTCAAAACCTGCGCAAAACTTTTCATCACCGCGGGTTGGGTTTTAGACACCTTATGCCCGTGGTTTCGACAAGTTTTCAACAGGTGTCTCTATTTCCCTACGAGCGCAGTGTAATTTTATCGCGCAAGGACTTGAGGTCTTCGGTGACGGTGCGGTCTTCCTGGATCATCTTCTGGACCTTTTTGTAGCTCGTGCTGACGGTCGAGTGGTTGCGGTTGCCAAATTCGGCGCCCACCGCCGTGGTCGTCATCTCGCACATCTCGATGGCCAGGTAGATAGCGATATGGCGCGCTTTGGCGATATTGGCGTTGCGACGCGGGCCGATGAGCTCCTCGTGCGTCACGCCGTACTGCTCTTCAATGACGGACTGAACCGTTTGCACGTTGATCTTTTTGGCCGATGTGTCGAAGTACTGGCTGGCGATGGCGTCGATATCGTCAAAGGTGAGCTCCCCGCCCTCGCGCTCGCGGTCGCCCGCCTCGCCGGCGCAGCGCTCGCAAAAGCTCTCGAGTTCGCGGATGTTGGTGCCCGAGACCTCGGCCATGTGTTTAAAGTGCTCGTCGGTCAGGTGCCCGCCGTCGCCCCCATAGGCCGCCAGCAGCGAGTCGTCGCCTGCCTCGGGAGCGGCGACGATGGTGTTCTCGTAATAGCGCTGCAAGATCTTGTATTTCATCTCGTAGCTGGGCTCTGCGACCAGGCAGAGCATGCCGGCGTTGAAGCGGCTGGTCAGACGCTCGTCCATGCTCAGGTCCTTGGGGGCGCGGTCTGCCGCGATGACGACCTTCTTGTTGTTGCGGATGAACTCGTCCATGAGCTGGAAAAAGTAGTCCACGCTCGCGCGCTTGCCGATGATGTTTTGGATGTCATCGATGATGAGCACGTCCACGCCGTGGTACGCCTGCATGATGGGGGCGTTGCTCTTCTTTTGGCGGTCGAACTCGGTCATCAGGTCGTCCAGATATGCCTGGGAGTTGGCATACTTGACCTTGATCTCGGGCGACTTCTCGGCGAGCTCGTTTTTGATGGCAAGCAGCAGGTGCGTCTTGCCCAGGCCCGATTTGCCGTAGATGAACAGTGATGTGCATGTGCCGCGCTCGTCCGCGAGGGCGGCAAACTTGAGTGCCGAGCGATAGGCATGGCTGTTTTCGGGGCCGTAGACAAAGTTCTCAAAGGTAAATTTTGAGTTCGCGGCGAGCGGGGCTCCATCCGTATTCTGCTCGGCCGGCACGGTCGGTGCTGGCATGGGTGAAGTGGGGGTCGCAGCTTGCGTGGGTTTAGTCGGCGCTCCGCCCTTCATCTGGTTCATCATGCGACGAAAATCATCGGCCGAGAGCGTGTTCTTGATTGCAATGCCCGAATCCGCGCCCGCCGCTGCGTCGTGAGCGATGGGCATGTGCGTGACGGGTGCGTTCGTTGACGTCGCTGACGCGGTCGGCAACGGTGCCATGGTTTCACGGGAAACATCGCTGTGCTGGTGCTCGATTGTCGGCACGTCGTCTGCGGAGGCCGGCACCGCCGGGGAAGCAGCGGGAGCCATGGCGGGCGCCGTCGCGGCAGCGGATTCCGTCGCGGCGCCTTGCGGTGCCACGATGTCGAGCGCAATCGGTGCAAAGGCGATTTCTTCCAGATAGGCCTCAATAGTCGGCTGATGCTTTTTGAGCTGCGCGATGGCAAAGCGCGAGGGGGCCTCGATCGTGAGCGTATCTTCGGTCAGGCTTATGGCGCGCGATTGCCCCAGCATGTTGATGAGGCGTGCATCTTGGCCGTCGCGCTGGCAAAAGGCGATGGCATCCCCCAGGATGATGCTTGCTTCCTCGTCCACTGTCTCTCCCGTTCTTTAGCTCTGAGCTCGCACGCGAGCGGCGCCGAGTTCGGTCAGATGGTATTTCTGGCCATGCTTGATGACCAAGCCGGCCTGCGCCAAGTCATTGAGCGTGCGTGACCAAGTGGGGGCCGAGTTTCCAAACGCCCTCGCCAGATCGGTTGCACCGCACGCTTGATTTTGCGCCAGATAGCCTAGCGCGGCGTTGCCGCGATCGCTTACGAACACGTCCGGTTGTGGCTGCGCATACTGATTTGCTGCATTAGGATACATCATTTGAGCTGCTGGTTGTTGAGAACTCTGCATCGGCGGCATTTGCTGTTGAAAACTTTGAGGCCACTGTTGGTAAGGCTGCGGAGGCATCTGCTGGGCCCAAGGGTTGTACTGCTGCTGCGGCATCTGCTGGTACGGCTGCTGATATCCCTGCTGGTACTGCTGCGGGAACTGCTGGCCATACCCCAGTGGCGGCATCTGCTGATATGGATATCCCTGTTGGTACGGCTGATAGCCCATTTGCTGGCCACCCGGTGCCCCCGTCGCCTGCTGCATTGCTGCTGCATCCTGATCCGCCAGCGGCATGGTCTCTGGCATGTTTGGCAGCATCGACATCGATGTCGCCTGGGGCTCTTGTGTAGGAAGCATTCCGGGCTGCTGCATCTGTCCCACGGGGGGCTGCATCTGCTGCGTTGCCATGGGCTGCTGCGCAAAAGCTCCCGGCAGGGGATATGTGGGCTGTTCCGTCTCGGGCCGCACGGCAGCGCCGCGTCCGCCGGCACGCTCGATTTCCTGCACGCGTTTAGGGTTCAGGCTTACCGTAACCACGGTGCCGTTGCCCATGTTGTCCTCGATGGATACGGCACCGCCGGCGTTTTCCAAATACTCCTGCACCATGGGAAACCCTGCTCCGGTTCCACGGATATAGCGCTTCATCTTGCTGTTTGCGCTGGTAACGCCAAAGTCGAAAGCGCGTTCCTTGTCGTCGATACCTGGTCCTTGATCGGCAAAGCGGATGGTGTCTCCGCCGTCCAGAATCGAGATGATGGGCTCGGCAAAGTGCGCGTGGATAAAGTTTTCGACAATCTCGCGGATGACCATGAGCGAGATATGGCCACCTTGTTCTTTCATGCACTGGTAGACGGTGTTGGTAGTCTCTTCCAAATACGTGCGGACATCTTGCGGATCAATGACGATCACGCGCGGTGTCGACAGCATGTCGTCATAGACGGCGATGCGCGCGGCGTACATGGCTTTTGGCGCCTGCGAGGTCGTCTGCTCGCCTTCCTCACGCTCTTCGCGCACGCCGGTGATGTGCTCGTTGTCGGGTGCCGGGTCTCCGGAATCGACCATGGTGTAAAAGTCGTCAGACATGCCGCTCGCAATCTTTCATAAGGTTTCGAACAAATAGTAGCTCACTGTGCAATGTTTCTCATCTTTCGACAACTTTTCAAAACCTGTTGAAAACTTTGGAAAACAGGCGAAAAGTCTTCAACATTGCCAACATGACCTGTTGAAAACTCGATGAAATATCGTGAAAAGTTGCCATGCACCGCTAAATCGAGCTTGGCTTATGGGGGAACCGTGTGAACTGCGCAACCTTTTACCTTTGATTTCTTGACATATGAACATTGATTTCCCTACAATCTTCAAGCTCACGTGTCTATATCTGCGTCCGCGTCCACGCGGACACTCGAAATGCAGCAGGAGGAACTTAAGATGAAGCGTACGTATCAGCCTAATAAGCGTAAGCGTGCCAAGACCCATGGCTTCCGTGCCCGTATGGCCACTAAGGGTGGTCGTGCCGTGCTCGCCCGTCGTCGCGCCAAGGGCCGCAAGCGTCTCACTGTCTAGCAGCGATACACACATCTCGCATGAAGACTATTAAGTCTCGGCAAGATTTCGAGCATGTGTTCAGTCAGGGGCGTCGTTTCAATCACCCTCTGATTCGAATGACCATATGTGAATCGGTTGGCGAAGGCGACTCCGGAAGGGTCGCCTTCGTTGGTGCTAAACGACTCGGTTGTGCTGTCGTGCGCAACCGATCTAAGCGTGTGATGCGCGAGGCCGCCCGCGGCTGTGGATTTCCCGTTGCGGGTTATGACATCATCTTGTTCGCGACTCCCAAGACGAGGGTTTCCTCGCCGCAGGAGATGGACAAGGCATTGCGTTCGCTTATGAAACGCGCCGGCGTTGCCGGGGAGGAGCGATGAGCAATCACGTTTTGCGACGTGTTGCCATCGCTCCTATTCGCATATATCAACAGGTTATTTCGCCCTTATTGCCTGACGCCTGCATTTATTACCCAACGTGCTCACAATACGCTATCCAGGCGATTGAGAAGTACGGTGTTTTGAGAGGCTGCTGGCTTGCCGTGAGGCGCATCGCTCGCTGCAATCCCCTGCACGTCGGCGGTTATGACCCTGTGCCCTAGCGGGCACTCGCTATCGGAGGAAAACTTACATGTGGGATTGGATCGTTAACATCCTTTTCGAGCTGCTCAAGCTCATCCAGACCTTTGCGGTCGACTGGGGCCTGTCCATCATCATCCTGGTGGTCATCATCCGTCTGCTGCTGACGCCGCTCATGCTCAAGTCGACCAAGTCGACGGCTCGCATGCAGGTGCTGCAGCCCAAGATGCTCGAGATCCAGGAGCGCTATGCCGACGATCCTCAGCGTCAGGCCGAGGAGATGCAGAAGTTCTACAGCGAGAACAAGTTCAACCCCATGGCTGGTTGTCTGCCGCTGTTGATCCAGATGCCTGTCCTGTTTGCCCTGTTTACGCTGCTGCGTAACCTGCCGCAGTACTTTAACGAGGGCACGTTCTCGTTCTTCAACATCCTGCCTGACCTTACCACCACGCCGAGCGCTTCTTTTGCCGATGGATTTATGGTTGCGCTGCCTGCGCTGGTCTGCCTGATTCTGTTCGCTGTCTTGACCCTGATTCCGCAGCTGTATATGTCTCGCAATCAGACTGGTCAGCAGGCCCAGAGCATGCGCATGATGGCCGTCGTCATGACCGTCATGATGCTTTGGATGGGCTGGAGCCTGCCCGTCGGCGTTCTGCTTTACTACGATGTGTCTTCTGCCTGGCAGGTTATCCAGCAGATCTTTGTGACGCAGAAGGTTATCGACAAGGCCAAGGCCGATGAGGAGGAGCGCCTCAAGAACGCTCCGCTGCAGGTCGAGGTTACCCGTCGCGAGAAGAAGCCGCGTCCGCACAAGAAGAAGTAGTCAGGATATCAATCTTATTTAGGTACCTAACTTTTGGAGTACGTTATGTCTGAAGAGATCATCGAGGATATGCTTGAGGAGGTTGCCCCGCAGATTGCGGGCGATTATCCCGAGATTGCACAGCGCTACAAGGCCGGTGAAGAGCTGACCGATGAGGAGCTCGACACCATTGCCGATGTTGCGATTTCTATTCTGCGTTCCATCCTTTCGCACTTCGATGCCGCCAACTCTCCTATTGATGAGTACGAGGGTGACGAGGGCGAGCTGATTTTGGATGTTACGGCTCCCGATCTTGCTGTTCTCATTGGCCGTCATGGTCGTACCCTTGATGCCCTTCAGGTTATGTTCTCTTTGCTGGTGAGCCGCAAGCTTGGCTTTAGGTATCCGGTTGTGGTTGACGTTGAGGGCTACAAGAGCCGTCGTCAGGACAAGGTTGCCTCTATGGCTCAGTCTGCCTCCGAGCGTGCCATTCGTACTCATAAGAGTGTTTCGCTTCCACCCATGAATGCCTATGAGCGTCGACTGGTTCATATTGCACTTCGTGGTAATGATGCTGTCGATACCCATTCTGAGGGTTCTGACCCTGATCGCCATGTGGTGATTGTTGCTCGATAATCTACTCGAGCTTATGCTAAGGGGGCGTGGTTTCCACGTCCCCTTTTTTTGTCAAAAGTTCTCGATACACTGATTTTTGTCAGAAAGGAGCTTCTGTTGTTTGTACTTACAGATCAGCAGGCTGACGAGATGCTGAGTCGTCTAACTTCCTATTGCAAAGAGTATTCCCTGAGTGTAACTGATACTGAGCTGAGGAAATGTATTCAGCATTTGGATTTGGTTCTAGAAACAAATAAGACAACCAATCTCACCCGTATTCTTAACGTAGAAGATGCTGCGGTACTTCATATCCTCGACTCACTTGTTTTGCTCCCTTATGTCAATAAGGCTCCTGAGGGAGCTTTGCTTGATATGGGAACAGGTGCTGGCTTTCCTGGTATTCCGTTAACGATAACAACGCATCGTAAAGCTACTTATATTGACTCTGTTGGCAAGAAGGTTGACGCTGTTAATTCTGTTGTTCATGCTCTTGGATTGAAATATGGCCATGCAGTTCATGATCGCCTAGAAAAATATGCTCGAAGCCATAAGAAGCAGTTCTCTGTTGTAACCGCCCGCGCATTGGCCCCTCTGCCGATTCTTGTTGAGTATGCGGCTCCGTACCTCAAGGACGGTGGGCTATTTGTTATCACGAAGGGCAATCCATCGGATGAGGAGCTTGCTTCCGGCATGTCAGCAGCCAAGATCTGCGGCTTCACTTTTCTTCTGAATGATGCAATCGATTTGCCTGAGGGCTTGGGCCACAGGGAGTTTATTGTTCTTAAGAAGAGTCATCCAGCATCCGTTTCATTGCCTCGTGCAAATGGCATGGCAAAGAAGAATCCGCTTGCCTAGATGTTTCACGTGAAACATAATGGATAATAACAACTTGCAGTGTTTCACGTGAAACATGGCGGTTGATATCGAATCGGAATGTTTCACGTGAAACATCCTCCGTTTGACAGCTTTAATACACACCAGGAGGGACCGTGGGATTTCGCGACGTTAAGCGTTCGAAGAGCGCAAAAGACACGCGTATCATTGCAATCATCAATCAAAAAGGCGGCGTCGGTAAGTCGACGACAGCTGTAAACCTTGCTGCAGCACTGGGTGAACAGGGACGCAAGACACTGATTGTCGATTTTGATCCGCAGGGAAACAGCACTAGCGGATTTGGAATTGAAAAAGAAGAACTTGAGCAGTGCATATATGATGCATTGCTGAATGACGTGCCGGCAGAATCGCTTGTTCTTGATACAAATTGCAAAAAGGTATTCGTTATTCCGGCGACAATTCAGCTTGCAGGTGCCGAAATTGAGCTCGTAAGCGCAATTGCTCGTGAAACCCGCCTCAAAGATTTGCTTGAGCCGATTCAGGACGAGTTCGATTTCATTTTCATTGACTGTCCTCCTTCGCTCGGCCTGCTTACCATCAACGCCTTGACTGCAGCAGACAGCGTTTTGATTCCGATCCAGTGCGAATATTACGCACTCGAGGGCGTTACGAAGCTGCTTGAGTCTATGAAGATGGTTAAATCACGTCTGAACAAGGGCTTAGACACCTATGGTGTGCTTATGACCATGTATGACTCGCGTACTTCATTATCGAATCAGGTTGTTGAGGAGGTTCAATCGTACTTTGGTGATAAGGCGTTTAAGACGCTAATCCCCCGTACGGTTAAAATCTCCGAAGCTCCGTCTTTTGGAGAACCAGTAATTACCTATGCACCTCAAAATAAGGGTGCAAAAGCATATATGAACCTTGCAAAAGAGGTGATCAAGCGTGCCTAGTGTAAAGAAACGTGGCGGATTGGGACGTGGACTCAATGCTTTGGTCTCGGAGGCCGAGTATGAGACCGGCGGTTCGGCTGTGTCGGATTCAAATGCCGCATCTGAAACAAAGCTACCTATTGAGGATATTGTTCCCAACCCTAATCAGCCGCGAATTCACTTTAACGAAACTGAACTTCGCGAGTTGAGCGAGTCAATCCAAGAACATGGCGTTTTGCAGCCGTTATTGGTTCGGAAGCATGGAAACGGCTATGAGATCATCGCTGGCGAGCGTCGTTACCAGGCGTCAAAGCTTGCCGGTCTTGAGGAACTGCCTGTCATCATTAAAAAAGTTAATGATGAAGAGATGCTGGCTCTTGCTCTTATCGAAAATCTTCAGCGTTCTGATCTGAATCCCGTCGAAGAGGCTAAGGGCTATCGACAGCTCATCGATGCCAGCGGTATGACCCAGGAGGCATTGTCGAAGGCAGTCAGCAAGTCACGCTCTGCAATTACAAACTCACTGCGTCTTCTCGATCTCCCCGAAATAGTTCAGCAGATGATTTTTGAGGGCAAACTTACTGCTGGTCATGCACGTGCGATTCTTGCAGTTCCCTATGAGGACGCGCGTATTAGACTTGCAGAGAAAGTTGTTGCAGAGGGCCTTTCCGTAAGAGCGACAGAAAATCTTGCTCCGTTGTTTTCTGCCGGAGAGACACCTAAGACGCCAAGGCCTGCAACGCCTCAGTCTTTTAAAAAGGCTGCCCGTGTGCTTCGTCAGGTATTTAATACCAACGTGCGTGTGAAGAGCTCGCGTGGAAAGAATAAGATTGAGATTGAGTTTAAAGACGAGGAAGAGCTCTCTCGTATTCTTGGCGAAATGATTCAGTTTGATCAAGGAGGCCAAGATGAGGAATAAGATTTTGACAGCGATTGCATTGGCGACGACTGTCGCGGCTGGTGCCTTTGCTGGCTATAAGATCGCGACAGACGATGAACTTCGAGGTCGTTTGCTTCGTGGCGCGCAAGATATCGTCGATACTTCCAAAAAGAAAATGGATGTTATGACGGAAGATGTTGCCATGCGTACTGCTCAGGTAACGAAGAATCCCAAGATTAATCAAGGTTGGGTCAACAACCAATGGGAAAATGTAGGCTATTAGGTACCTAACAATTACTCAGCATATATTGAGGGTTTCTTGTCTGATTCACGAGACAAGGACCCCTTATTTTGGCCGTAGAAAATAGGGCAGGTAGCAGCTGATTCAAAATTAAGGCCAATAAATGAAACGGCCCCGGTCGCATATCCTGCAACCGGGGCCGTTCGATGTTTCACATGAAACGTTATGGGGTGCGACTCCCCTATGCGTTCTTCTGAACTTTGAAGCGCTGCTTCAGCTGTCCGCAAGCGGCGTCAATATCGTTACCACGGGAGTTACGAATCGTGGTCTCGATGCCACGGGACTCAAGACGACGCTGAAGATCCTCAACCTTATGAATCGGCGACGGCTTGAGCGGGCTGCCCTCGATGTCGTTAAGCTGAATCAGGTTAACGTGGCACAACGTTCCCTCGCAGAAGTCGCAGAGCGCCTGCATCTCGGGATTCGTATCGTTGACGCCTTCAATCATGGCATACTCATAAGTCGGGCGGCGGCCAGTCTTCTCGGTGTAGAGCTGAAGCGCCTCGTGAAGGCGAAGCAGTGTGTACTTCTTAACACCGGGCATGAGCTTATTGCGCGTCGACTGGATGGCGGAATGCAGTGAAACAGCAAGCGTGAACTGCTCGGGGATGTCGGCAAATTTGCGAATACCGGGAATAACGCCACTGGTAGAGACGGTGAGGTGACGAGCGCCGATACCGATGCCATCGGGGTCGTTGAGGATTCGCAGCGCCTTGAGAACCTCGTCGTAGTTGGCAAACGGCTCGCCCTGGCCCATGAAGACAACGCTCGTGGCGCGCTCGCCAAAGTCGTTGGATACATGAAGTACCTGGTCGACGATCTCTTGAGCGGTCAGAGAGCGCTTGAGGCCGTTGAGACCGGTAGCGCAAAAGGCACAGCCCATGCCGCAGCCTGCCTGGGTGGAAACGCAGACGGAAAGCTTGTTACGACGGGGCATGCCGACAGTCTCGACGGAAACGCCGTCATGGTACTCGAGCAGATACTTGCGCGAGCCATCTTTGGAAACCTGCTTGGTGAGTTCAGTGGGCGTGTCAAAGGCAAAAGCCTCTTTAAGCTGCTCGCGGAAAGCCTTGGGAAGGTTGGTCATATCGTCAAACGAACAAACGTTCTTCTCGAAGACCCATTCGATAAGCTGCTTCGCGCGGAAGGCAGGCTGGCCAAGTTCGGCCACGAGCTCGCGAATATCGTTTTGGCTCAAGTCGCGAATGTCCTGAGATTTAGTCCTGGGATTCATGGAAGCCTTTCGATTTTGGGGAAACGTAGAGGGTATCGCTACAATATGGTATCAGCTGCAGAAATTATAGAGGAGGAGTCTGCCCATGCCGGGTAAAAGCCTAGAGAACATGCACGTAGCGGTCTTGGCGGGCGGTCATTCCGCTGAGCGCGAGATCTCGCTCAATTCGGGAAAGAACGTTGTGGTGGCACTGAAGGAAGCCGGCTACACCTCGGTGGAGCTGCTCGATACGGCCGCTGATGACTTTATGGTAACCATGGCGACCGGCGGCTTTGACGTGGCGTTTATCGCCATGCACGGTGCCGGCGGCGAGGATGGCGCCATGCAGGGCGCCATGGAGACCCTGGGTATCCCCTACACGGCCTCGGGCGTGCTTGCCAGCGCCTGCGGTGCCGACAAGGAGGTCTCTAAGCTCCTGTACGCCAAGGCGGGCATTCCCATTGCCCCCGGCCTTGCGCTCGAGGTGGGCGATGAAGTCGATATCGATCATATCGTCGAGGTTTGTGGCGAGCGCTGCTTTGTGAAGCCGGCCGTCAACGGTTCCAGCTATGGCATTTCCCTGGTCCATGAGCCCTCCGAGCTGCCCGCGGCAATCGCCAAGGCGTTTGAGTACGGCGACAAAGTGCTGGTCGAGAAGTGCATCGAGGGTACCGAGATCACCGTCGGCGTATGCGGCGAAGATGACGTGCGCGCTCTGCCGATTGTCGAGATTCGTAAGCCCGAGGACTGCGAGTTCTACGATCTGGACGTGAAGTATGTCGACCCTACGGATATCCATCGCATTCCGGCGCAGATTTCACCCGAGAATTATGCTCGCGCTCAGGAGCTTGCCTGCGCCGCTCACAAGGCCCTCGGTTGCCTGGGCATCTCGCGCAGCGATTTTATTGTGAGTGAGGACGGCCCCGTTATCCTCGAGACCAATACCATTCCCGGCATGACCGATACGTCGCTGTATCCGGATGAGATCCGCCACACCGACGATATGACGTTCCCGCAGGTCTGTGACAGCCTGATCCGTATGGGCCTTCGTCGAGCGGGCATTGCATGCTAATCGAGGACGCGGTTTCGTCAGGAACGCCGCAGTTTGTCATCGACTCCTATGCCACGCTTGCCGAACGCGCCAAAACGCAGTCCTTCGGCCTTATCGAGGAAGATGTGATTGTCCTCGATACCGAGACCACGGGTCTTTCGGTGCAGGACAATGAGCTGATCGAGATCTCGGCGGCCCGTCTTTCGGGCCGCGAGATCGTCGACCGCTTCGATACCTTCGTGCATCCCAAGCAGCTGATTCCCGCCGAGATTACCGAGCTCACGAGCATTACAAATGCCGATGTGGCAGATGCCCCGTCGGCCGTTGAGGCCGTCGCCGCTCTCGCGGATTTTGTCGGTGGTTGCCCGGTGATCGCACATAACGCCACGTTCGACCGCTCGTTTATTGAGTCGGTCAAAGGCGGCGTCAACGTGAGCGATATTTGGATCGATTCGCTGGCGCTGTCGCGCATCGCGCTTCCGCGCCTGGCCTCGCACAAGCTGTCTTTTATGGCCGATCTGTTTGGCTGTGACTCGGTATCACACCGTGCCAATGCCGACGTCGACGCCCTGTGCGGCGTATGGCGCGTGTTGCTCGTGGCACTCACCGACTTGCCCCAGGGCCTCATGGCGCGCCTAGCCGACATGCATCCGGATGTGCCTTGGTCCTATCGTCCTATCTTCTCATTCTTGGCGGGGCAGAACCCTGGTTCTATCTTCTCTCTCAGCGCCGCTCGTGCTGACGTTCTCAAGGCCGATCGCGCCGACGATCGGGTGGACGCCGACGAACTGCCGGTCCTCAAGATGCCGAGTCGTGAGGAGATTGAGGCAGACTATGCGCCAGGTGGCCTGGTCAATCGCATGTATCCCACCTACGAGCCGCGTGATGAGCAGATCGCGATGGCGCTCGAGGTCCGCGATGCGCTGGTCACGGGCACTCATCGTGTAATTGAGGCGGGCACGGGCGTCGGCAAATCGATGGCCTATCTGGTGCCTTTTGCCGAGGCAGCGCGCCGTAATAACATCACAGTTGGTATTGCGACCAAATCGAACAATCTTGCCGACCAGCTCATGTACCATGAGCTGCCAAAACTTGCCGAGCAACTGGACGGTGGTCTGTCATTTTGCGCTCTCAAGGGCTATGACCACTATCCGTGCCTGCGCAAGCTTGAGCGCATGAGCCGAGGCCAGGTCGAGATTACCACCAAGCGCGATCCGGCGGACACGCTCACGGCGGGCGCGGGCATTTTGGCGTACGTCTGCCAATCAGCCGATGGCGACCTCGACTCGCTCGGCATTCGGTGGCGCAGCGTCAACCGCCCCGACTTTACGACGGCCTCGCGCGAGTGTGCTCGTCGCCTCTGCCCGTTTTTCCCTGATAAATGTTTGGTCCACGGCGCTCGCCGTCGTGCGGCGCATGCCGATGTGGTGGTCACCAACCATTCCCTGCTGTTCCGCAATGTCGCGGCCGAGGGCAGGATTTTGCCTCCGATTCGTCATTGGGTAATCGACGAGGCCCATTCCATCGAGCGTGAGGCGCGCCGTCAGTGGGCGCGCGTGGTGTCGGCGGACGAATCACGCGTTCTGTTTGAGCGCCTGGGTGGCTCGAGCACCGGTGCGCTAAGCCAGGTTTCCCGTGATTTGGCAACCTCCGAGGGCTCTACGCTCTATCTGGGCCTTACTGCCAAGGCAACGTCGACGGTTGCGCGCGCGAGCATGGCAATCGCCGACGTGTTCGATGGCGTTCGCGAGCTCGGTCGCCGTGCCCGTGGGGGTTATGACAATGCCAATCTATGGATTGGCCCCGAGTTGCGCGAATCTGACGACTGGCATGATTTCTTGCAGTCGGCCTACACTGCCATCGACGCATTGGAACAGGCTGACAAGAGCGTCGACGCGCTGGTACAAGCCGTCGCCGCCGACAAGCCCGAGGTTGTTGTCGACCTGGGTGATATCTCGCGCCGCCTGCACGAGCTGGCCGAGAACCTCAAACTCATCATTGATGGCACCGATGAACACTACGTGTATTCGCTGCAGGTCAATCGCAGGCTGCGTGCCGGCGGAGAGTCAATGACCGCAGAGCGCATCGACATTGGCGAGGCCTTGGCAACCGAATGGCTGCCCGAGGTTCACACGGCTATCTTTGCCTCGGCGACCATGACGGTGTCCAAAAGCTTTGAACACTTTAACCACGCGGTCGGCCTCGATCGCATCGGTGCTTCAACATCCTCATCGCTGCACTTGGACTCGAGCTACGACTTCGATTCGAACATGGCTGTAGTCGTTGCGGGCGATATCCCCGATCCGCGCGATCGCGAGAGCTATCTTACGGCGCTCGAGCGCGTGCTGGTCGACGCCCATCTTGCCATGGGCGGATCGGTGCTCACACTGTTCACCAATCGGCGCGACATGGAAGACCTGTACGCCCGCGTTGAGCCCAAGATGGCCCGTGCGGGTCTGGAGCTCAACTGCCAGCAGCGCAATTCATCTCCTCGTCGCCTGCGCGATCGGTTTATCAACGAGCCGACTTCATCGCTTTTTGCGCTTAAGGCCTTCTGGGAGGGGTTCGACGCCAGCGGCGAGACGCTGCGCTGCGTCATCATTCCCAAGCTTCCGTTCTCGAGTCCCACGGACCCGCTCTCGTGCGAGCGCAACCTGCGCGAAGACCGCGCTTGGGCGCGCTATTCGCTGCCCGAGGCGGTGCTTGAGGTCAAGCAGGCGGCCGGGCGCCTTATCCGCTCGTCGACCGATTGCGGCGTGCTGATTCTGGCCGACCCGCGCCTGGTGACGAAGGGCTACGGAAAGAAGTTCTTAACGTCGCTGCCCACGAGCTCCTACCAGCGCATCGAATCGGCGCAGATCGGGCACTATCTGCAACTGTGGCGCGCACGCCACGAACGGCGACGCTAAAGCGGACAGACGAGGGTTTTTGCCATATCGCACAGACGCTTTGACAGGGCGGGGTCATCCAAGATGTGGATGGCTCCGCCCGCTGCGATTATCTGGCTCAGCAGCCAACGCTCGGAGCCGTAATGCACGGTTACCGTTGCCATGTCTGTTCCGCTGCGCTCGATTAGGGTGATGCCGGCCCAGTCCAGATGTTCCGCCATATCGAATGGCATCAAGAGCTTTGCGCTACGCTGCGTCCGGGCAAGGGAATCGCGGAGGGATGCGACGTCCGGTGCGTGAGACACGACGGATTCTTCCGTCAAGGTGAGTCCCTCGATTTTATCCATGCGATAGATGCGCCGCTCATCGACTGCGATGTCCCAGGCAATCAGGTATGTTTGGTCGCCGTTTGCCGTAATGCGCAAGGGGTCGACCAGACGCTCGCGTGGCCGTGCATCGTCCATCGAGCGATACGAGATGCGGCAGCGAACGCCGTCCTGAATGGCGCAGCTCAGCTGCTGCCAGTGCGACCCGTGGTTGACGGTGTCAAAGACGCGCTGGTTATAGCCGAGCTCTTCGGGTAGAAGGGCATGTCGAATCCGAGCTGCCGTCTGCGGCTCGATCCCCAACGATTCAAGTTCATGGTTGAGCACAGCGCCCTCGGCGGCACTCAGGCGCAACGGTAGCACACGCCCGGCGTCACCGGTGAGGACCACACGCTCGCCGCGGCATTCGCAGATGATGCGCGCGCCCGATTCTCGGTCCGCGAGCGTCGAGACGATCTCGAGAATCTCGTCGAGCGACACTCCCGTGATGTCAAAGCGGCTGCAAATCTCGGTTCGTGTCATGCCGTTCTCGCCGGCGGCGTAGAGGGCCTCCATGATGTCGATGGCGCGCGAGAGCCTCTGCTCGCTGGTGAGTTTACGCACGGGCATGCTCGTGCACCGTCCTTTCAATGAGTTGGTTCCACGCCTGCTTGAGCGATTTGGGGGCCACGGGCCTCATGCCGTCCATGGCGTGGGCCATGCAAAATGAGGCGGCGGCTTCAAGATCGCGCACGTCAACGGTCCAGGTCCATCCCGCATCGGTGTGCGCGAGTTGGCCTCGCCCGCGCGTGAGGCCGTTGATCATATCGATCTGCGTCTGAGGGGCGAACGAGAACGTGGCTGCAACGGGCGGTCGGTCGGCAAAATCGAATTCAAAGAACAGATAGTCGTTGAGATTGAAGTCCGCGGGGATGACGTAGGCCTTCGAAGGACGCCAAGCGCGAACGATACGGTCGCAGCGGAATGTCCTGATGTCGTCGGTGACGTTGTCGATGCCGCAGAAGTACGCCACGCCCTCGCGCTCGAACATGCCGTATACGCAGACGGTACGTTCTTTCTGCTCGCCGCGTCCGTTCTGATATAAAAATCGCAGCGCGCATCGCTCGGCAAAGGCGCTCCATACCGCATCGACGGTGGGAGAGCGGCGGATCGGCGCCTCGTCCACCGTCGTCCCACCGGTGAGGTAGGCAATCTTGGAGCGAATATCGGCAAGCGGTGCGGCAAAAGTGGATGAGCCGGCCGCTAGTGTCTGGTCGATGGCGTTGAGCAGGATATCGGCGTCGTCTGCGGTGATGAGGCCGCCTGCTGCAAAGGTGTGCTCGCGGTCGATTGTCCACGAGCTTTCCTCGGTCTCCTGCGCACCGGCGGGGCGAACCTCCTTGATTAAGATGCCACGCTCGAGCAGTTTGTCACGATCGCGCCGAAACTTGCGCTTATCCGAGTCGATGTTGCCGGAGCCATATCCCAGGTCAGAATCCAAGACGATCTGCTCGGTCGTCAGCGGTTCGGGGGAGCTGTTGAGCACAAAGAAAAGATTGAGGATGCGCTGAGCCGTTTTATCGAAACTGGGCTCCGAATTCCCCTTTTTAATTGTCGCGGTCGTGTCGCTTGCCGTCATAGGGTCCTCGCATGAGAAGGTGGTTTGCTGCCATGATTTTAGTCCGATATGGAGATTAGGCTATATCCTTGTCCGCTCGGGGCGTTAAGATGGCCCGAATTCGGTCGTTTGCGCTCGCTCGGGGTATACTTTCGACTATATACGGTTCTAATGTGCATGCATTGGGCCTATTTGTCGGATTATGGATGTGGAGCGCACATGGCGAACACCCAGAACTATATTAACCACCTGCTGCAGAACACCGGCATTACGCCGGCATGCAGCGAAGAAGAGCGCTTGGCTGCCGAGGATATCGCTCAGATCTTCCGCAACCACGGCTTTGACCCCGAGGTTCAGGAGTTCAATGCCCCGGCGCCCAGTAGATTGGCATTTGCCGTTACCGGTATTCTTGCGTTTGCCGGCGCCCTGCTGATGGGCATCGGCGGCGGTATCGGCTTGGTCGGCACCTTGCTGGCCATTGTCGGCGCCGTTCTTTACGTGCTCGAGCGCACGGGCCACCCCGTGGTTTCGCGCCTGGGCAAGACGGGCGTGAGCCAAAATGTCATCGCCTACCACAAGGCCTCGGGCCCACTCGCGTCTCCGCGCAACCGCCCGGTGGTCGTTGTCGCACACTACGACTCTCCCCGTGCTGAGTTGCTCGCCCGCGAGCCCTATGCTTCGTATCGTGCGCTCATCGCCAAGCTGTTGCCCATTGCCACGGTTGCCCCTGCTGCCGTTGCCATCCTGCGTATCCTGCCGCTCCCCGGCGCGCTCAAGGTTCTGCTGTGGATTATCGCGATCCTCGCTTCCCTCGTTGCACTCGCCAACGCGGCAAACATCATCTCTAACCGCCACATTCTTCCCTATACTTCCGGCGCGGTGTGCAACAAATCTTCTGTCGCCGCTATGCTCGGCGTTATGGACAACGTTGCTCCCTTCCAGGGGGAAAACGAGTTTCCCGACGATGTTCCGTTCGATACCTATTTCGGGGAGCAGAAACGTCGTGCCGAGGAAATGGCGCGTGCAGCGGCGGAGTATGCCGCGGCTCAGCAGCAAAACGACTACGGCAACACCATCGAGTATGAAGAGCCTACCTACGACGAGGACGAGTTCGGTCAGCCGATTGCTCCCGACGCTCAAACCGAGCCCGAACAGGGTGAGGCTTTCGACGAGCAGATCGAGGGCTTTGAGGGTGCGTCTGCCGACGAGACGCTGATTGGCGCCATCGTGCCCGAGGATCAGAATCAGGCTGTCCAGGCCGAAGAGTTCAATGACGAGGTTCCCGCTGCTGAGCCCGAGCCCAAGCTCTATCGCAATGCCGCCGGCAACATCCGCTTTGGTTCGGATGCCATCCGTGCGCTCGGAATGCTTCCCGAGTCCTGCACGCTCGATTACGAGGAGGGCGAGGAGCCGACGTTTGAGCCCGAGCCTGCCCCCGTTGTCACCGTGGATGATGAGTCTGCCGCGGTTACCGCTGCCGTTGCCGAGCCCGAGGCGGTGTCCGCGATCGATTCCGCGGCAGGACTGGACATTTTGGCTCCCGCCGCGCCGGCGCAAGACGTTGCGGACGAGGCTGACGACGATTACGTTGAACAGCCGAGGCGCGTGTCTTACGAGAGCGATACTGATTTCTCGGCCGAGATTCCCGCGGCAACGCCCCATGCCGATATTGCATCCGCGTTCTCTTCGATTGGCGCCAGCGCTTCCAACTTCTTTAAAGGCGCGCTTGCAAAGGGCAAGAAATTTGTCGACGATTTTGAGGAGAAGCGCGCTGCCGCACGCGAGGCTGCCGAGCAGGAGGCTATCGCTCAGCAGCAGGCAGCCGAGGCGGCACGTGAGCTCGCGGCGCAAGAGTTCGAGCAGAACGAGGCTGTGCAGTCCGTGCCCGTCGACGCCGCCGAAGCTACGACGTCTTTCGAGGCCCAGCAGCACGTCGATAGCACCATGTCGTTTGATGCCGCACAGTTCGATTCCACGATAACGTTTGAAAAGCAAGGCACCGCGATTGCCGAGCCCCTTCCTGCTTCCGATGAGCAGGACGACGCGGCAGACGATGACGAGCCCATTGATGCTGCCGAAATCCAAGATGCTGCCGAGGACGAGTCCGTCGAGGCCAACTCTGACGAAGAGCAATACGCGGCAGCCGATCAAGGTGATTCGACCGAGGTCGAGCAGGAGGAAGTGCCTGCGGTTTCCGAGACTCCCGAGACGGATGAGTCGAGGCCTTATTCCACGCAGATTTTCACCATGCCGACCCCGAGTGGTTCCGGTGCCACGGTTGCCAATGTCGCTCCCACCCAGGACGAAACGGTCGATTCCCTTATGGCCCAGATTTCCTCCCAGGCATCGCCGCGTCCGCAGATGAATGTTCCCGATCCGGCGTCGGCACCGTCGCCTGCACCTTCCTCGTCTCCGCTGGCTTCGGTCCCCGATCCGTCGCTGCCGTCTATGAAGCAGGCAAACGTTGCGTCTCGCACGTCGCTGTTCGACCTTCCCGATCCCTCTGCCCAGGTCAACGACCCCTTTGCTACCGCCCAAGGTCCCGAACCCACATCGGCACCCGTTGCGCCTCCTATGCCCGTTGCGTCGGGCGCGCAGCCGATCGAGACCATTTCGGCTCCCGCCCCGGCGGCACCCAAGTCTCGTAAGCGCGGCCTGGGTGGCCTGTTCGGTCGTAAAAAGAAAAACGAGCAGGACAGCATGAGTGACTGGCTGGGCGTCGAAGACGATTACGATGCCAAGAAATCCGGTCGCGGTATCGGTTCGTGGGATAACTTCGAGGACGATAACGATGGCTGGAAGGGCGGCGCTACGTCTTCCGATGGCGCTTCTTCCGAAGATATGCTCTCGGCTGTCGCCTCTATGGGCGATGATGAGCTGCTCGGTCACGATATCTGGTTTGTGGCAACGGGTGCCTCGGATTGTGATGGCGCCGGCATGAAGGCCTTCTTGGCTTCGCATCGCGATAAGCTCCGCGGCGTATTCTTTATCAATCTTGAATCCATCGGCGCCGGTAGGCTTTCGGTTGTGACGGTCGAGGGCGAACAACAGCTGCTCAAGGGTGATCGCCGCATCATGAACCTGGTCAGCAAGGTCTGCAAGTCGTTCCATGTCGATTGTGGCGCGCTCGAGATGCCCTATGCCAAGACCGATGCCTACGCCGCGCTCGAGGCGAGCCGCCGAGCCCTCACCATCGCCGGCGTGGACGGCACGCGTCTGGCTTGCGCTCGTACCGAGGACGACCTGCCCCACAATGTCAACCCGACGAACATTGCCACGGTATCCGAGGTCGTGACCGAGGTTATCCGCCGTTCGTAGACGGAGCTCTAAGGAGTCAACGTGTTTTCGTATATTAAGCGCCATTGGCCTGTCTACGTGATTTTGACCTTGATTGCCATTGCGTTAGGATTTGGGGCCGCCTACATTGTGGGTGCGAAGGGCTCGACTCCCGCCTCCGCAATCAGCGAAGAGGTGGAGCAAGAACAGAGTACGGGTGCCGATGGGATTCCTGAGTCCGAGCAGGCAATCGTTGATGGTGGATCTTCGTCTGCAGAGTAGATACGGCGATTTACATGATTGAAAGCGGGCGAGCCAGGGGACTGGCTCGCCCGCTTTTTCATCGCGCTAGCGCTTCTTTGGGATCGACCTAAGGCGAGCGAACCATAGGGCTGCGGCACCCGAGGTCAGGAGCGCGGTGATGCAAGCGGCGATGGGAACTGATCCTGTTGCCGGTAGGTCCTGCGGTAGGGTACAGCGTTGAATGACACGGTCCTCGTCATGTGACTCAAGTTTATCGCCGCCGCCGTTGCGGCAAAGATCGACGCGTGCGCTGTTGGTGAGTGCGGTTTGGGGCGTATAAGCCGACGTTGCCTGCATGTGCACGACTGCGCCCCGAGCGTCTGTGCCAAGGATTGCTTTGGCATCGTCAAGGTCGTCGTGCTCATCTTTGAGATCATCGCGGGTCCAAGAATCCGCATCGCTTCGAGTCGTAAAGTCGGCGGCTACCGCACCGTATTCAATTCGAATGCCCGTTACGACGGTATTGGATGCAAGGTCGAGCTCTTCCGCCTCGAGTGTGGTGGATTCCGTGGTCGAGACATCCGCCTTCCAGAGGCGCCAGCCGTCGTAATCGACGAGGCGACAGTCCTCACCAAGGTTCTCTTTTACTTCGTCGGACTCAAGCCAAGGATTTTCGTGCCCATCGCCAAGTGTCGCGTTCGCCGGCTCATCGACGTCTGTCGAGCCCAACGGCGTCGTGCGATACCATACGTTGCACAGACCGTTGAGGTCGTCGATGGCGACGGGGGTTTCGATTGAGATGAATCTCGCTGTGCCGTCTTTGGCGCACTCAAGATCATCGGTAATCGTAAACTCATCAACCCAAGTAGCGGAATCGTTTCGAGCATCGATGGTATAGGAGAAAAGCCCATCACTATTGGTTTGCGTCGTGGCGCGGTTTTTACCATCGCCGTTAGCCAACAGGCCCTTTACGATAGGTTGGACAAGTTCCTGACGCTTGTCGACCTGTCCCTTGATCTCGATGGGCGCATCCTTCATCGCGACGGATTGGACTTCTCCCGTATCCTTTATTTCAAACGTTATCTCCTCGGCAAGGTCGTAGGTCCGCGGAGACATCATTTCGCGCAACGAGTAGGTGCCGGGTGCAAGATGTTCGACGCGGTGTGGCTTGTCGGATGAGGTCCAGGAGTCTATTTCGGTTTTATCGGGACCATATAAGGTGAGCTGTGCGCCTTCCACTTCCTGCTCACCGCTTGCATCGACCTTGGAGATATCAACCTTGGTGTAATCGTCGGATACGTTAAGCCGTGCTTCTACAACGGGTGTTTTCTGGTCGGCGTAAGTAAGGTCGACAATATGGGTTGTCTGATCGAGCAAGAAGCCTGCCGGCGCTTGAGTCTCGACAACCTCGTAGCATGCGGTGCCAGATCCCAGTGGGAGGTTGTCCGCGCGTGCTTCTCCAGTTTCATCCGTCGTGACGGTCGCGACGGTCTCACCGTCGAGCGCGGCAATGCTACCGTCGGGGCGCACGATATCACCCGAGGCACGGATCTCAAAGACGGCGCCCGCGAGGCTGCTGCCGTCTATGGCATCGGTTTTAACGATCCTGATGTTTCCGGTCGCGGCGTGGTCATAATACGAGGCGATTGCAACGGGCGTTAGGTTCATGTCGGCGGGTATGTTTACCTCGATCTCTTCGCCGACAAGATAGGGCTCTTTGGCCGAGGTTTCGCGTACATAATAGGTGCCCGGCACGAGCGATTCGGGCAGTGTGACGGTGCCGGTCGCGTCAGTCGTAAAGGTGTCCATTACGTTATGTGCTGGATACCAGCAAGTTTGTGAGACAGGTTCGTGATTGCTGTCGAGGAGTTGGAAGGTGAATCCGGCTAGGGGAACAGAAGCGCCTGTTTGGGCATCGCGTTTTACAATCTGGAGATGCGTCGACAGCGCGTGGTTGTCCACGATATATTGAAGCTCGGTGCCGTCGGAAATCTGATTGGCCTCGACGGTCCATTCCCCTGCACGTTTAAAACCCTCGGGGACGGTTTCCGGAACCTCGCGAATCGTGTAGCCGGCACGGTCGTATGGGACGGCTCCGTGGACGCCGGCGGGTCGCTTGCCTGTGCCGAACCATGCTTCGGGCTGATCTTTGGTGGAGGCAAAGCCATAGATGTTTGTGGTCAGTGTGCCAACAACCTGATGAGAGCTGTTGCTGACAACCTCAAAGACAACACCACCCGCCGGCTGCTCTAGGCTGGATTGGTCGCTATTGCCGTAATCCTTGAATTTGGAAATCTCAAGGTCAAACGCAATGGGGATATCGGAAACGCGAGATTCGATCTCGACCACGCCTGAATCGCCGAGCTGGTCGGCTCCAACGGTATAGGTCCAGCTGTCGTTGGATGGCAGGTAGCCCTCGGGGGCTTTTGATTCGTAGATGGTAAAGGTTCCTAAGGGGACATCGGCGAGAGTGGCCCGACCGCTTTCGTCGGTCGTGAGGATTTGCGCCCATCCAGGGGTTGATTGCGACACACACGTGAACTCTGCTCCTGCGAGTGAAGATCCCACCTGGGGGCTGGCATTCGTCGCGGCATCGAGTTTTACGATACGCAGGTTGATGGTGCCGGGCTGTTCATCAATGGCGACCCGCCCGCCGTCATTCCCCGTGGTAAAGGCGATGCGATCACGACGGGGGACATAGCCGGCCGGCGCCTTCGTTTCAATCAGGTAGTACGCCGTGTTGGGTAGGAGTGTTGCCTGTGCTCGACCGTTGCCGTCCATCTGGATGGTACCAACACGCGCGCCGCTGGCGCTCTCAAAAATATCGAATGTTGCCCCGGTAAACTGATAGGTATTGTTTCCGCTGGTAATAACGGTGTTAGCAGACTGCTTTTGGAAGGAAACAGAGACCGCCGGCAGTACATAGAGCATGTCTTGACGTTTGCTGCCGCCCGATACGGCCCCTAGATAGCGTCGCGCGCGGTGCGGAGCGG
>CAJLAN010000003.1 GCA_905204635.1 uncultured Collinsella sp.
GGCGAGGTTGTCTAAGGTTCTTGTTGAAGCTCGGCCATTGGCTCAAATGGAAACGGGGGACGCATCTGCATCCCCCGTTTTTGTTGTGATTACTCTAGGTCAATAAACTTAGTGCTTAGGATCCTGCCGTCTTTTACTAGCATTCTGGCCATGGTGGGGCCTCGGGTGCCTCTGGGGTAGCTGGCGCTGCCCGGGTTGAGGACTAAGCAGCGGCCCACTTGGGCTTCTTTGGTTACGTGGGTGTGGCCGTTGATGGCTACGTCTACGGATCCCACCGGAAGATCTTCGCGGTAGTGGGCTACGGCGAATTTGAGGCCTTCGTAGGTAAAGAGCGCAAGACGGTCTACATCGGGACCGTAGTCGCGGTAGTAATCGTTGTTGCCCAGTACGGCCCGCACGGGGGCGATGGTGCATAGGTGCTCGTAGTCCATCTCTGACGTGAGGTCGCCAGCGTGGATAATCAGGTCTGCGCCCTCAAGCTCATCCAAGAGCGCAGGCGAAAGATAGCCGTGGGTGTCCGAGATGATGTCGATGCGCTTGGCGCTTGCACTGTTCATGGGATCCCTTCCGCAAAAAAACGATTCGGCAGATACATACAAAAAAGCCCCACGGCTCCGCAGACGATGGGTCTACAGGGCTGCGGGGCCAGTGTGCTAGAGACTCAGAGCCTTCTTGAGCGGCACGACGCGGCGGCGCGAAACCGGCACGCGTTCGTCGACGCCCGTAATGCCCAGCTGGATGGCGCCCGAGGGCACCGTCTCGACGTCCGTAACGCACGCCAAGTTGACGATATAGCGGCGGTGAACACGGAAGAAGCCAAAGTCGCAGAGCTTGGCCTCAAACTGCGCCAGCGAGGTCGTCGACAAAAAGCGATCATCGACGGTATAGATGCAGGAGTAATCGTCCTTGGCCATGATAAAGCGAATGTCGTCCACGGGAATGAGCACCTTACGGCCGCCCTTTTCCACCGGGATACGCTCGATGGTCACCTTGCTGTCCGTAACCGGCTTGGCGCGTTGCATGACCTTCTCGATCGCGCGATCCAAGCGAGCTTCCTCGACCGGCTTCATCAGATAATCGACAGCATCCACGTCGAATGCCTCGACCGCATGGTCGCTATACGCAGTCACAAACACGATCGCCGGCGGATTTTTGAGCTTATGCAGCGCCTCGGCAAGTTGCAGGCCCGAGGCACCGGGCATCGAGATATCGAGAAACACGACATCCACGCGACTTTCCATAAGCATCTCGATGGCGGAGCGGACGCTCGACGCCTCCGTGATCGTGCCGATCTTGCCCGTTTGCTCGAGCAGGAAGCGAAGCTCCGAGCGAGCCGGCGCCTCATCATCCACAATCATCGCACGCAGCATAGGGATAAAACCTTTCGTCAACCAACTACGCCGGGCATCCGTCGCATGACGTTGAGCCCGTAGCCTTTTATTTTACTCTTGAATGTCGAAGATGCTCTCTGACAAATCAAGATGAAGGAGCACTTTGGTGCCCTTGCCCGGCGCCGATTCGACACGCGTATAGGAGTGCGGCCCATAAAAGCGATGGATGCGCTCCGAAATATTGTGCATGGCCACACCGGCGCCGCCACCCTGGGGAGAGCTGGCGTCGGGACGGGCAGAACGCTCGTCAAACAGTCTGGCGGCGGTACCCTCATCCATGCCCACGCCATTATCGGCCACGGCAATCAAGATTGCATCCTCGCCGTCTTGGTGAACGGTCACGTCGATCCTCAGGGCGTCGTCATCGCCCATACCATGACGTACGGCGTTCTCGACAATCGGCTGGATCACGAACGCCGGCACCAGCGTATCTTCCACGTCCTCGGACACATCGAACGTCGCAAGCACGCGGTCCTCGCCAAAGCGGGCCTTCTCAAAGGTAAGGTAGCGCTTGGTCTGGGCAACCTCACGCGAGACCGGAATAAGCGATCCCGAGTTGTCGAGCGTGGCGCGATAGAACGATGAGAACTCACGAAGCAGTTCGCGGGCCCGCAGCGGATCGGTGCGCGTAAACGATGCAATGGTGTTCAGCGTGTTGAACAGGAAGTGCGGGTTAATCTGCGCCTGCAGCGCACGCACCTCGGCGCGCGCTGTGAGTTCCTTTTGCACCTCGAGCTCGTGGATGGCGAGCTGCGTGGACAAGATCTCGGCAAAGCCCGAGGCAAGCGCGTACTGGGTACGGTCGACGGCGCGCGGGGTCTTGTAGTAGAACTTGAGCGTGCCGACGGTACGATCGCCCACCTTGATGGGGGCGATAATGCCGGCGGGGACTTGGTTGTGTGAGCCGTCCGAGCCCACGACATCCACCATACGGTTGAACGACTGCACGATGCCATGTTCGATAACGTAGCGCGTGGCAAGCGTGTGGATGGGAGAATCTGGCAGTAGTTTTTTCTCAAGCTCGCCCGCGCAGGCCAGCACGTTGCCCTCGTCGGTGATGGCCACCGTCATGGCACGCGTCTCGGGCAAAATGCGCTGGCACACCAAACGCGCCGACTCCTGCGTCAGACCGCCCTTAATGTCCTCGAGCATGGCCGAGGCCACCGAGAGCGTCTCCTCGGTGTACTGGGAGCGCACCGAATCGGGATTGAGCGTCAAAAAGATAAAGATGCACAGAAAGATGCACAGCAGCGCGCAGGCAATCACCGTGGCGATCGGCTCGATACCGGTCACCAAGGCAAAAATAAAGTACACCAGCACGCAAATGGCGCAGGCAACGGCAATGATGCGAAAGATTGATATTGAACTATCGCGCTGGGCGCGGCGGTCGATCATTCGGCCCCCTCCAGGATACTGATCAGTTGTGCGTCACGCCAAAGCCCGTCCATGATCTTGGGCCAAAAGCTCTGGAAACGCAGGTAGCTTGCAGCGTTTTGGCGCGCATAGGCCTTTGCCTCGCCGATACCATGGCGCCAGATGCGCAGGTAGCCCTCATGCTCGCGGGTAAACACGCTGCGGACCATAGCGGTCTTGCGCACGCGGTCGTCGAGCTCGCGCGAAATCCACGGGCCCGGGTAGGGCATGAGTGATGCCGCCGTAACGGGAATGAGCTCCTTTTGATGCGCGGCGAATGTCAACTTGGCCCGTTCGTAGTACCAACGGTATACATCCTGCATAAAGCGCGGTGAGCGCTTTTCGGACTCCGGAGGCAGATGGCGCACGGTCCACTCGTTATCGAACCACACGTCGTAGCCAAACATGCGCATGTTAAAGAGGTAATCCAAGTCCTCGCCGCGGGTGATAAACGGGTCAAAGGCCACACGCGTAAAGGCGCGGGCGTGCAGGGCCATCAGGCCGCCGCACACGTAGTTAGAGCGCGAGATGCGGGTGCCCGAGAGCGCCTTTTTCATCCAACGGTTGAACTCGATGCGCTTGGTCCACCAACGATGGCAGATGCCCGCCTTGTCCGTGGGAGCCAGCGGCGAGCCGTCGCGATCGTAGAAATAGCCGCTCTTGACCAAGATCGGCAAGCCCTGACGCGTCTGCTGCCCCAACGCATAGGTCGCGCGCTTCATAAAGTCGGCGTCGATGACAGTCTCATCGTCATCCAAAAAGATAACCGCGTCATGGCCCAGCACAGCGGCACAGGCTAGCCCCATGTTGCGGATGGCACCGTAGCCTCGCAGGCTCACGCACTCGCCCGAACCCTTGGGCGCGATCTGAGCAACCCGGTCTGCGATGCGCGAGGCCTGGGTGTTGGTGACAACGGTGACCTTGAGCGTGGGATGCGCGTCGACAATCTCGCGCACGCGCAGCGACACATCGGCTGTGGCAGAAACGGGACAGACCACCAAAAGGATGATGCGCGGGATGTCACGTACCTGTTCAAGCGAGGCCAGGCAGCGGTCGAGTTCGGGATTGTCGGCGTTGAGTCGCGTCGAATGGTCATAGGTGCCAGGGGCGTTTGCGCAAGCGTCATCGCCCGCCCAATACGTTGGAATCACGACTGTGGCGTTCATGCCTTACCCTCCCTGCAACACAAAAACGGGACGCCGCCAAACACAGGCGACGCCCCGCGACCTAGCTGATTCCATCATACCCACTTGGGCAAATCATTGCTCGCAAGTCGCAATGTTTATTGCGGATAACCCCAAAAGAGTACCGTGGACAGGCACAATAGCCGCTCGCTCCTATGCGGCATGCTCTGCCGCCCGAGTCATGCGGGACAGGCGGACCAGCAGCATAAAGCCAACAATCAGCAGCACGCCAATGGAAAGGACGCCCAGCGACGGGTTGCCGGTCAGCGAGGTGACGACCGACACCAGGAAGGTGCCCATAACGCTTGCATAACGACCAAAGATGTCAAAGAAGCCGTAGTACTCGTTGGACTTTTCCTTGGGGATAATGCGACCAAAGTAGCTACGGCTGAGCGCCTGCACGCCGCCCTGGAACAGGCCGACCATAATGGCAAGCACCCAGAATTCAAAGGCGGTCTTTAGGAAGAACGCGGCGAACAGCACAATGCCCATGTAGGCGGCGACCGCCACCAGGATCATGTTGAGCGTGCCCACGCGTCCGGCGAGCTTGCCGTAGATGATGGCGGACGGAAAGGCCACGAACTGCGTAACGAGCAGCGCCAGCACCAGCTGCGTCGAATCGATGCCCAAGGCCGATCCGTAACTGGTGGCCATGGAAATGAC
Organism: uncultured Collinsella sp.; assembly: GCA_905204635.1. Lineage (GTDB taxonomy): Bacteria > Actinomycetota > Coriobacteriia > Coriobacteriales > Coriobacteriaceae > Collinsella. The sequence continues at coordinate 4,652 of CAJLAN010000003.1, forward strand.
CGTGTGCACACCGTCGATATAGAAGAAGAACGCGATCATGTAGACCAGCACGGTCTTGTTGTGGGCGATCTCGCGCATGGTGTGTCCGACCTCGGAGAACACACCGCCCACGATGTGGCCGATAGTGTCCTCGGGACCGCGCTCGCGACCGTACTTTTGCTTATAGGTGCGAATGAGCGGCAGGGTAAAGATGAGCCACCAGGCACCAGTGATGATAAACGACAGACGCGTTGCCAGCATGGTGGGGACGCCAAGAGCGGGGCCACCCATGATGAGCGCCAGGCAGATGACGAACGGCACGGTGGAACCGATATAGCCCCAGGCATAGCCCGAGCTGGACACGGCGTCCATGCGCTCGTCGGTCGTAATGTCGGGCAGCATGGCGTCGTAGAACGTCATAGAAGAGTTAAGGCCGATGGTGCACAGCACGTACACGGTCAAAAATGCCATGGCGGACATTGGGATAGCCTGCGCCAGGCAAAGCACCAGGCCCGTGAGGAAGAAGCCCAAGAAGAACTTGATCTTGTTGCCTGCGTAGTCAGCAAGCGCGCCCAGAATGGGCATGAGCATGGCAATGACCAGCGAGGCGATCGTCTGCGCATTGCCCCAGGCGACCACCAGGTCGGCCGAGGAAGCGCCGGTATTGATGGCGTTAAAGTAAATGGGCACCACCGAGGTATTGAGCAGCACAAGGGCCGAATTGCCCACATCATACATAACCCAGTTACGCTCGAGCTTGGTGTATTTCATGGACAGGGACCCTTCGTATTCGCCCGATATGCAGTTAGTTCATCGTACCCCAATTGTCCAGAACCGCCGGTAAGGATTCGGCAAAGGGGCACGCACGGGCCCTATTCCTCGCGGTCGAACTCCTCATCGGCATTGAGCACGCGACCGCTGTAGTTGACGTGACTGGTCACGGCATCCATGTCACCGGTCTCGATAAAACGTGCGACCGTGCACTCGTAATCGACCAGCGCGCGATCAAAGACCTCGGGGAAGTTCTCAGTCGAGACCTCGTCGGTAAAGGGGTTCTTCCATGTCAGGTGACCCAGGTTACCGGTGCGCTCGGGCAGCTCCGTCGTCACGCGATGGGCAAGGCCGTCGAGCAGCGAGTAGTCGTGCACCAAGCCCTCAACCAGCGAGATCGCGCGCGTCTTTGCGGAGCCGGCCGGCTCAATCGCACGGTAAAGTCGCTGCATATTGGCAACGGCAGCACCGTACTCCCCCGCCGGAATGTCAATGCCGTACACGCGTCCGGCAACACAGCTCATCAGCACGCCGGCCACGCGATTGATGCGATCGGTGGTGACGATCTCGCCCGCCGGCGGGTAATCGTCGACCGTAGCGCCATCGCGTTTAAGCTGCAGCATCAGTACATCCAGGTCGCTCTCGATCACGGCGTGGACCTGACTGCTCGAATCCTCAAGCTCTGAATCGGACTCCACGATGCCAAACTGCTGCTCATAGACAAAGGGATGGGCGTTGCGGTCGAGCACGTAATGAGACAGCAGGCCCAGCGCAAAGGCACGACCCAAGCTGGCGTCGCGCGGCAGTAGATGCGACACGCCGTCGCGCAGGCACGCGAACTGGCGAGACATGCGCGACCGATGCATGACCTGCGCCAGCAGCGTGCAGTCGGAAACACGCGGTGTCAGAATGTGAAAGAAAAACGGGTCGGGGCCTTGGTTGCCCAAGATAAAGGCAATGCGCTCTTCATCGGACGTGATGACGCCCTGCGGAAGACGGTCGATGCTTTCCTCGCCAAACAGATGATGGGTGATAAGCGCGGGCATAATGATCCTTTCGATTTCATTCGATGCCACCCATTATGCCCACCGCGCGCCCATGCCAAACCTGCGATGGTAAACGACGGCACGCAGACCGTCTACGCAAGCCCCAAGTGTGCTTTAACCTCGGCGGCACGACGACGGGACACCGGCACCGTCGAGCTCACGCGGTCAAGCCTGAGCTCCATCAACCCCGTGGAGCCAATCTCAACATTGTGCACGTCTTCCAAATTGACCAGATAGCTGCGATGAACGCGAATAAAGCCCTCGGAGACCAAGCGACGCTCGAGCGAAGAGATCGACTCATTGATCAGGTATGTTCCCTCGGCGCAGATGGCGTTGCAAAAATCGGCACGCGCCTCAAAGTAGCAGACGTCTGCGGCGGGAATGAACACCTTTTTGCCCCCGCGGTCCACCGTCAGACGCAAAGGCTGGCGCGGAGCGTGGATAACACGACGGACACCCAAGGCTGCCTCGATCTTGTCGAGTGCCTTTGACAGGCGTGCGTCCTCGACCGGCTTGACGACATAATCGACGGCATCGAGGTTATAGGCATCAGCCGCATACTCGGCAAACGCCGTCACAAACACAACCACCGGCGGCGTCTTTAGGTTCTGCAGCGTCTCGGCAAGCTCAATTCCCGAGCGACCGGGCATGGTAATGTCTAAAAACAGCACGTCGGGCTTGTTCGACAGAATCGACTCCACGGCTTCGGTGACATTGCCCGCCTCGGCAATCTGGCCCACACGCGTATCCTTTTCCAACAGATAGCGTAGCTCAGCCCTAATGGGAGGTTCGTCATCAACCACCAAGATGTTCCAGCCTTCGGACATATGTGCTTCCCCTCTTTTTCTCTCAATCCAACCGCGTGCTACGCCGTCAACGGCGCGGGCTCATGCGGCTCGCCGTTCAGCTCGACGATGACCTGCGTTCCCACGCCCTCCTGGGACTTCACGCGCATGCCGGAATCTTCTCCGTAAAAGAAATGGATGCGCTGAAGCACGTTGAAGAGCGCCAGGCCGCAACCTCGCTTGACGGAGCCGTCGGCGGTAATGCTCTCGGGCTCCTCCAGGCGATGTTGCTCAAACAGATGCGCGCAGACCTCTTCGCTCATACCGATGCCATCGTCCTCGACGATGATCTCCAAACCGTCATCGGTCTCGAAAGCCCTAACATGAATAGAAAGCGGCTCGGTCTCGCGCTGCGCATGCTTGATGCAGTTTTCGAGCAACGGCTGCAAGATAAACGGCGGCACCATGCAATCGCGCACCTCAAAGTCGATATCGACCGAGACGCGCAGACGGCCGTCGCCATAACGAGCCTGCATAAGATTGATATAGCGAGTGCCCTGTTCCACCTCGTGCTCGAGCGTGGTGAGCGTATCGGAATCAGAAAGCGTCTGACGATAGTAGTTGGAGAAGTCGATCAGCAGCGACCTGGCCTTGTCCGGCTCGGTACGTACGAGTGACACGATGGTGCTGATGGTGTTAAACAGAAAATGAGGATCGACCTGCGATTGCAAGGCGCGCAGCTCCACGCGGGCCGTAAGCTCGTCCTGGCGCTCGAGCTCAAAGCTGGCGAGCTGCGTGGAAATGAGATCGGCAAAACCCGAGGCCAACGCCGTCTGGCGCATATCAATGCTGCTCAGGCGGGGATAGTACAGCTCTCCCATTCCCACGCAATGCCCGCGCACGGTAAGCGGCGCGACAATGCCGGCGCGCAGGCGGGGAAAATAGCCGCCCGTCTCATTGGAGGTGTCACGCGAAAACACGCTCTGCTCGCCCGTCTCAATCACACTGAGCGTGGTCTTGAGCACGACCGGGGTGCCGGCAGGGCACTTTGCCGAGTCCTCGCCCCAGCTTGCCAACACCTGTTTGCCATCGGTAAAGCAGATGGCAGAGGCGATGGTCTCGGACAGGATAATTTTAGAGGCGCCCAGGGCCGCTTCGGGCGTAAGGCCGCGCGACGTATAGGCGAATATTTTTGATGCGATGGCGAGCGTACGGTCGGTTGCGCTCGATGTGAGGTCGTCGGGGACCACAAAGACATACGAGAAAAAGAAGCACAGCATGACCAAGCCGGCAATGACGACAACGCCCGGAACGGGATTGGGGTTATCGGTTAAATCCCAGATAAGCAGCAGGATAAGCGCCGGAACGACAACACCGAGCAGGATGGCCTGGACCACATGCTGGGCCGTACGAAAGACCTTGGTAGAGTTGTAGCTCTTGCCCAGAATCAGCCTGTTTAAATCCACCGTCATCCCCTTTTATCTATCGCACCCATAGCAATAAAGAGGGCCGCAAGCGACCCTCTCCATTGCATTATGCAATCAAATACTGTGTTTTACATCCAGTCGTCGATGAACGGTAGTTTAGGCGCTGTATTTGTTGGCCTCGCCAAAGGTGCCAGCCTCGACGATCCAGCCGTCCTTCATGATGACGTCCATGTTGTCGGTGTTGAGCACGTGGATGTCGGCGGCGACGTCACCGTTGACGACCAGCAGGTCGGCGCACTTGCCGGCCTCGATGGAACCGGTCTCGTCCTCGATGTGGCACATCTTGGCACCGTTGAGGGTGGCGCAGGTGATGGTCTCGACCGGGGTGAAGCCGATCTTGTCGACGAACTCGTACATCTCCTCGATGGAGCAGGTGCCGTACGGGGTGACGAAGGAGAAGGAGTCGGAGCCGATCGTCATGACAACGCCGCGCTTCTTGGCCTCGCGCAGGCAGTCGTAGTTGCGCTGCAGCTCCTTCTCGACCAGGGTGCCCTCGTACTTGTCGTGCAGCTCGGGGACGTAGACGGGCGGATAGGTGGCGTACCAGGTGGGCAGGAAGGCGATCGTCGGGGTGAAGAAGGTGCCCTGCTCGGCCATGAGGTCCATGGTGCGCTCATCGATATCGAAACCGTGAATCAGCTGCTCGCAGCCAAAACGAACGGAATCGTAGGCAGCGGCGTGGTTGTTGTAGCAGTGGCTCCACACGGGGATGCCGACCATCTTTGCCTCGTCGACCACGGCCTGGATCTCCTCGGAGCAGTAGTGCTGGTCGCGACCGGAGTCCCAGCGCCAGATGCCGCCACCAGTAGCCCAGATCTTGATGGCATCGGGGTTCTCGCGTACAAACTTGATATCAAGCATTAGATCCTCCGGCGATATACATTCCATTTAGGTTGCAACCTTGTACATGTATGGGCAAGTATATACTTATGAGCGTTTACGACCCAACTCAACTACGCAAGAAGGCACCCAATGGACGCAGTTTTTTCCTTTTTGTTTGGCACCCGCACCGGTTTTGCCATCCTTTTCGCCGGCGGCATCCTGTTATTTGCGATTCTTGCCTTTGTAATGGAGAAGCGTACCCATAAGATGTACGTCGACCGCGGACCCAAGTCCGAGGATGAGGAAGACAGCTTCTGGGACTAACCTGCCAAAAAGGGACAGGTTTATTTTGGTCGGTTTTATCTGGGCAAACGCAAGCGCCCCGCAACTGGAATTGAGCCAGTTGCGGGGCGCTTTTCGCTAAAAGGACAAAACCGCAGAAAATACCTGCCAAAAATAAACCTGTCCTTTTTTGGTCGGTTTTACTGGAGAGTTGCGTCGATTGCCTTGACCAGGGCGCTGCGCATGCCGGCGTCCTCGAGCGCAACGACGCCCTTGATGGTGGCACCACCGGGCGAGCATACGGCATCCTTCATCGCCGCAGGATGCTGGCCAGTTGCAAGCTGCAGCTTTGCCGTACCCAGCACCATCTGGCTCACAATGCGATAGGCATCGGCGCGCGGAATACCGTGTTTGACGGCTGCATCGCCCAGAGCCTCGATCGCCATGGCGACAAACGCCGGGGCGCAACCGCCCACGGTACCGCCCACAAACAGCAGGCTCGTATCGAGCTCGACCACCGCACCGAGTTTGCCAAGCAGATCAAGCACCACTGTGCTCTGCTCATCACTAAGCGTGGAAGCCTTCTCGCAAGCGATGACGCCCTCGCCCACCGAAACCGGTGTGTTGGGCACCGTCGAGATATGCGCGACGCCCGGCAGGACCTGCTCCCACTTGGCACTGTCCCAGGTCCAGGCAACCGACAGAACGACCTTTTTGGCAAGAGCATCCTTGAGCGGGGCGAATATCTTCTCGATCATGTACGGTTTGACCGCAGCGACCACGATATCGGATGCGGCGACAACCTCGGCGGCATCGTGGCAGGCGACCATGCCGCGCGCCTCGCAGCGCTCAACCAGTGCGTCGTAGCGACCCGCGCAGGCGCACATGTCGCTCACAGCTACACCGGCAGCGATCCAGCCATCGGCCATAGCGCTCGCCATATTGCCAAAACCGACAAATCCAATCTTCATATCTCATAGTCCTTCCAGACACATTCCTCAAAACGAAAGGTATTGTCCCACGCCATTGTTTCGTATTGCCGACCTATTTGTGATACGGCTCGCCACGACTGATCTTGCAGGCGCGGTAGATTTGCTCCAGCAGCACCACGCGCGCCAGGTTATGCGGCAAGGTAATGCGTCCAAAGCTGAGCATCTCGTCGGCGCGGGCGCGCACGTCATCGCTCACGCCGTCCGATCCGCCAATCACAAAGGCGATGTCGCTGTTACCACGCAGCATAAGATCATCGAGCCGCGCCGAAAACTCCTCGCTCGAGCGCTCTTTGCCCTCAATGGCCAGCAGGATCACATGCGCTCGAGACGGCAAGGCAGCAAGAATCGCCGCCCCCTCCTTGTCGCGCGCGGCATCCACGCCGCCCGCCTTAGCCGGGTCGATATCGGCCACCTCGCGGATATCAACCTTGGCATAGGCACCTAGGCGCTTGGCGTACTCAGCGCACGCGTCCTTCCAAAAGCGCTCCTTGAGCTTACCGACGCAAACGACGGTGTATTTCACGCGCGTCTACTCCTTCGAATCGTTTTGAACTTTGCCGGCGGCCAGCATCTGCTCGAACATCGAGGCCGACTGCGAAAAGTCGCTCGGCAGCACGACCGTCGAGGTTTTACCCGTGCGAGCGAACTCCGTCATCATCTCGGACCACTGCGTAAACATGAACAGTTGGTTGGCCTCGTCATTGCCGACACCCGTCTCCTGGATGATCTCGAGCGAATCTTTGATACCCAGCGCGATGGCCTTGCGCTGGTTGGCGATGCCCTCGCCCGCCTTTTCCATAGCCTCAGCCTCGGCGGTCGCCTCGGTGACGCGCTTGATGCGGTCTGCCTCAGCGAGCTCCTGTGCCGCAGCGCGCTTGCGCTGGGCGGCGTTGATGTCGTTCATGGAGTTCTCAACCTCGGTCGGCAGTGCGATTTTGGTGATGAGCGTCGACACGAGGGTGAAGCCGTAGGCGGCCATCTGCTCGGAAACGGTAGCGTTGACATCCTTGGCGATGTCGTCCTTCTTGGCAAAGACCTCATCGAGTGTGTAGACGGGAATCGAAGAGCGCAGGGCGTCGGTGATGAAGTCACGCATCTGGTCGACGGGCTCCTGCAGCATATAGTAGCTCTTGTAGATGCCCGAATCTGCCGGGCCGGCGCCCATGTCATAGCTCACGTGGTACTGAGCAGAGACCTCAAGGCCGATGGTCACGTTGTCCTGGGTCTTAACGTCGATGCCAAAACCGTTTTTCATGGTTCGCAGACTCACCGTGGCGGCCTTGCGGTCGATCACGGGCACCTTCATGTGGAAGCCCGCGTTGACGATGCGGTTAAACTTGCCCAGACGCTCGATGATCACGGCATGCTGCTGTTCAACGACGTAGCAGGCGTTGGGAAGCAGCAGCAACAGAATGATGATGGGAATCAAAAGGCTGGTAAGGGCAGCGATGATACCGGACAACAGCATGGTCTCTCCTCTGATAGGCACACGTTGGCATTAGGATACCCGCACGAAGCAGCTGTGTGACACCAACAAGAGGACCCGTGGTCAAAAAAGGCCAAATATGAGTACTGTTACCAGTTTAGTAACAGCGTATTTGGGTCAAAATCGCCTCGTTGAACCCGAGGTCTATCGAAATTACTTCATTTTGTCTCAAGGTTGAGCCAAATTAGCGTACATCTGTTGCGCAAAATGAGCAAAAATAGCTTCATGAAATGTCTCTATTTTCATGTCAGTACTCATATTTGCCACTTTTTGACCACAGGGACATCTACCGCGCGAAATCGATATGTCAAATCTGCCAAAACGGCCCATAACAAAAAAGCTCCCATTGCTGGGAGCTCTTTCAATCAATGGTGCGGGCGAAAGGACTTGAACCTTCATGGGGTTGCCCCCATACGGACCTGAACCGTACGCGTCTGCCAATTCCGCCACGCCCGCGTGCAGGAATTAGAATAACGGAGCGCCACCACGAACGCAAGAACTATTTTTGAAAAAGTTTGCAGGCATTCTCCCAAGCGGCTTGCGCGATTGTTTCGGCGTCCTCACCAGTGCGATCGACACGGTCGTTAACCAGCGCGTTTGCCGTAATGGAGATCATTGCGGGCTCGCATTCAAGACCGCGGATGGGCTCCGGAGCCATATACGGGCAATCCGTCTCGAACAGAATTCGATCGAGTGGGGTTGCCGCAAATGCCTCGCGCACGTCGTCGTTGCGCTTAAAGGTGGCCGCACCACCATAGGCGATATAGCAGCCCAGCTCCACAAAGCGCTCCATCGTGGCGCGGTCCTCGCCAAAGCAGTGCAGCACACAACCGGCCTGGGGCACGCCCACCTCACGAAGCACGTTGTACGCATCAACGTGCGAGGTGCGCTCATGGTCCGTGTCCTCGTGGCGCAGATGCAGCTCCACCGGCACGTTACGGCACACGGCAAGCTCGAGCTGACGCGCCATGCAGTCAATCTGCACGTTATGGGGTGCCGGCGCGATATCGTCGTCATAGTCCATGTGGTAGTCCAGGCCGATTTCGCCAATACCGGCGCATAAAGAATCATCGAGCGCGGCAACGACCCGTGCGTGAACGTCGTCGGTATAGTCCGGTGCGCCATACGGATGCACGCCGGCAAGATACTTGATCTGCGGGATATCCTGCATCGGCAGAATTTCGCGCACGAGCCAGTCGCTATAGTCCGTCACGCTGCGTTTGTCAGCGATGGGGTCGAGCATCGTCACCAACAGGTCGACGCCTGCCGCCTTGGCACGCACGAGCGTCTCAGGCACATCCTTGCCCCAGAACGAAAGTAGATGCGCATGCGTGTCGGCAAGCGGTGCCAAGGGCACGGGACAAGCAACCGTCTTCTTTTTCTTGGTAAACGTCACACGTTCGGCATTAGGCATCATGGATTAGCTCCTGGGCCAGACGGACAAAGTCGGCAACGTCAAGCGTCTCGGCGCGCGTGGTGGGTGCGATACCGCAAGCCTCAAAGGCGGCATCGAGCACGTCTTTGGCAAAGCCGTTGGCGCTCATGGAATTGCGGATGGTCTTGCGACGCTGGGCAAATGCAGCATCGATCACGCGGGCCACAAATTCGCGATCGAGTCCTTCGGGCACCACACCGTCAACACGGTCGATACGCACGACGGCCGAGTCCACGTGCGGCGCCGGCATAAAGCAGCGCGGCGGCACCTCAAAGCGGCCCGTCACCTGCGCATACAGGCCGAGCTTTGCCGTATAGCCGCCATAGGTCTTGTTGCCCGACACTGCGGCAATGCGATCGGCAACCTCCTTTTGCACCATGACGACGGCACGCTTGAGCGCCGGCATCGTCTGGAAAAATTGCAAAATGATCGTCGCCGCCACGTTATAGGGCAGGTTCGCGACAAACACCGTCGGCTCACCGCCCGCAGCCTGCTCAATCTGCTCCGGGCCCACCTTGAGCGCGTCGCCCATGATAAAACGGAAGTTGGCATAGTCAGCGGCATGGGCATCGAGCACCGGCTCGAGCTCGGGATCGGCCTCGATCGACGTGACGCACGATGCCTCCTGCAGCAGCGCAAGCGCGAGCGTGCCAACACCTGGGCCAACCTCGAGCACGCGCTCATCGCCCGCAAGCTCGGCAAGCTCGCAAATACGCTCGATCACATGGTTGTCAATTAGGAAGTTCTGGCCCAAGCGATGCTTGGTCGCAAGGCCAAACTCCTCCAGCAGCTCCCTGGTTGCCGTGGGGTTTGCCAAAGGCGAAGTTGTCATGGTTGCCTCCTTAACATGGTGGCTGCATCGTAAAGCAAAAGGGCATGGACCGTTGCGGCCATGCCCTTACATCTAAACAGCAAATTGCCGATATGGCGCGCGGCGTCTTAGCCCAGACGCGGGAACAGCGGATCGCCCTTCTCGACGGGCTGACCACCAGCAAGCAGGCCCCAAGCGCAAATGCCCTTGAGGTCGTCGCTCGCGGCCTCGTCCTCGCAGGACAGGCGGCGCAGAGCCTCGGCAGAAGTCTGGGGCATGAGCGGCATCAGCAGGTGAGCGGCAATGCGGATGGCCTCGAGCAGGTTGTAGATCACAAACGCCAGCTCGTCAGCCTTGGCCTCGTCCTTGGCAAGTGCCCAAGGCTCGGAGTCCTCGATGTAGTGGTTGGCGGCATGGATGAGCTCCATGACCTCGTCCTTGGCTCCGCCGTAATCGAGCACGTCCATCTTGGCCATGTAGCGCTCGACCAGGCCATCGGCGATCTTTGCCAGCGGGTTGTCGAACGCATCGAACGATGCGGGCTTGGCGGGCGCGCAACCATCAAAGTACTTGCCGCTCATGTTGAGCGAACGCGAGATAAGGTTGCCCCAGCTGTTGGCCAGGTCGGCGTTGTAGACCTGCTCCATGCGATCGAAGCTGATGGCACCGTCGGTGCCGGGGACGACGTCGGTCATAAAGTAGTAGCGATAGCCCTCGACGCCCAACATGTCGATAACGTCCTGCGGAGCGATGGCGTTGCCGCGGCTCTTGGACATCTTCTCGGCCTTGCCGGTCTCGGCATTGCGCACGGTCAGGAAGCCGTGGGCAAAGACGTGCTCGGGCAGGGCCTCGCCGATGGCCATGAGCATGGCGGGCCAAATGACGCAGTGGAAGCGGATGATGTCCTTGCCCACGATGTGGAACTGCGCGGGCCAGCGATAGGCCAGCTCGGCACGCGCCTCGTCGGTGTCGACACCGTAGCCGACGGCCGTCATATAGTTGAGCAGCGCATCGAACCACACGTAGGTCACGTGACCCTCGTCAAACGGGACCTGAATGCCCCAGTCAAAGCTCGTACGGCTCACGGAAAGGTCATTAAGGCCGCCCTCGACAAAGCTACGTACCTCGTTCATGCGGAACGCAGGCTCGACAAAGTCGGGGTGCTCGTCGTAAAGCTTGAGCAGCTTGTCCTGGAAAGCGGAAAGCTTAAAGAAGTAGGACTCCTCCTGCACGCGCTCAAGCGGACGGTGGCAGTCGGGGCACAGGTGCTGGCCGACGCTGCCGTACTCCTCGTCGCCCTTCTGGACCTGCGTATCGGTGAAGTAGGTCTCGTCAGGCACGCAATACCAACCGTCGTAGCTGCCCTTATACAGGTAGCCGGACTCCTTCATGCGCTCCCACAGGTACTGCACGGCATGATGCTGGCGCGGCTCGGTGGTGCGGATGAAGTCGTCGTTGGAGATCTCGAGCTTGCTCCAAAGCTCCTTGAAGTGCGGAGCCTGGCTGTCGGTCCACTCCTGCGGCGTCATGTTGTGCTTGGCTGCGGCCTCGGCGACCTTCTCGCCGTGCTCGTCCATGCCGGTCAGGAACTTGACGTTATAGCCGGCGGAGCGACGATAACGGGCCTGAACGTCGGCGATGATGGTGGAATAAGCCGTGCCCAGGTGCGGATCGGCGTTGACGTAGTAGATGGGCGTCGTGATAAAGAACGAAGGCTTGCTTTGATCCATGGGGTTTGTCCTCCAGAAAAACGTTGCATACAGAGGATGATTCTAGCGCAAGGGCTGGATATCCTCCATCTATTGCATATCGAGCACCATGGCATAGACATCGCGCTTGCGGCGCGAATACTTCTGAGACAGGCGCTTGGCCACCGCAGAGGCGGGCTCCCCCTCCTCGAGCGCGGCGCGGATATCCTCGCGCAGGGCCTCGTCGGGATCCGCTGCCGCGGCGCCAACCGGCACGATACCGGCCTCCTCATCCTCGCTCGGCGGCGCGATGACCAGCGCAATCTCGCCCTTTACCTCGCCGCGAGCACGCAGCTCCTCGGCAAGCTGAGCAGCGGGCCCGCGCAAGACCTCCTCGTGCAGCTTGGTGAGTTCGCGGCAGACGGCAACCTCACGCTGGGGAAAGACCTCCGCCACGGCCTCGAGCGTCGCCACGATGCGATGTGGAGACTCGTAGAAGATGAGTGCGCCGGGCACCACGGCAAGGCGCTGTAAACGGCGCACGCGGTCGCCGTGCTTTCGGCCCAAAAAGCCCTCGAAGAAAAAATGCTCGCAGGGAATGCCGGACGAAACGAGCGCCGTGACGCAAGCAGAGGGCCCGGGAATAACTTCGACGGGCACATCGGCCTCACGCGCCGCCTCGACCAGCGCCTGGCCGGGATCGGACACGCTCGGCATGCCGGCGTCCGAGGCAAAGGCGAGGGTCTCCCCCGCCAGCAGACGGTCGACCAGGCCGGCGGCGCGGTTGGCGATCACATTCTCGTCGCAACGGACAAGCGGCTTGGAAATGCCCAGGTGCATCAGCAGCTTTGACGTCACACGCGTGTCTTCGCAGCAGATGACATCGGCAGCGGCAAAGGCTTCGCCAACGCGCGGGGACAGGTCGCCCAGGTTGCCGATGGGCGTGCCGACCACATAGAGTTTGCCCGTATGGGCGCTGTTTTGCGTCATATCAACCTATTCAATCATGCCGCGCTCGAGCGTACCGAGCGCCGCGCGGGCGTCCCATGCTGCAATGCGCTTCTCGGTCTTCCACGTTTGGAAGAACCAACCGGCAGCCGGTGCAAACGAAGCCAGCTGATTGGCGATAAACACGCGCTCGTAGGCATTGCGGCCTTCGGGCGTAACCGACGAGTTGGCAAAAATCGCCGCGCCCGACCATTCGCCCACCAGCACGGGGAACCCAGTCGAAATCGCTTCTTTAAGCTCGCGCTTGTTACGGGAAATCGCCGTCGTCAGCCCGCGGGGGCTCGTGATATCGAGCGCATACTCGTCGCGGTAATGGTACAGGTGAAGGTCCATGTAGACGTTCTTGTACTTGGCGCCGCGCATAAAATGCTTCCACTCGCTGGGATGCCCCGAAGACGAAAAGACGACGATCTTATCCTCGGGCATATACGAACGGACGAGCTCGTAGGCATCGCGATAGAAATTGCGCAGGTAGTGAGCCGGAATGCCATCCGTCATGGCAAAGAGACTCTTGCGGACACTCATCTGCGGCGTATCCAGCAGCTCAATGCCCAGCAGGCTCTCGGCCTCGCCGTAACGCTCGGCCAAGCGCTCGAGCACGTCGAGTGCGACATGGCGGCCGTTAGTGGACGAATGCCACTCGGCAACAGCCTCCGGCGTGGCGGGCGAATCGTTGGAATCGCCCTGGCCACCGGGCACAGTTGCCAGGTCAAGCAGCACGCGAATGTTGTACTTGGCAGCCCACTCAATCGCGCGGTCGATGTAATCGACAACCGAGATGTAGGAGGCATCGGACTCCTGTGAGCCAAAGGCATACCAAGGCACCGGCAGGCGCACGGCGTTGAGACCGATCTGCGCCATGCGACGGAAATCATCCTCGCTCACAAACGTCTCGTAATGACGGCGCATGCGCTCGTTATAGGCGGCGGTGCCCATGGCCTCCTGCAGCTCGGCCGCATTGGATGCACCGGTCGCCGCGTATAGCGACGGGGTCACCCAAGGCTCGGGAATAAACCAGCCAGAGAGATTAACGCCGAGTATCCTCTCCATCACTGCCCCCTTCGGATCGTGCAGCCCGAGCCTGCATCGTATTGCATAGGAAAAGTATCGTTTTGAGTATACCCGCGCGTGCGGACAGACGACCGAACGGTCTGTAAAGTGGCGCAAAAGCGGGAGGAATGTCTGAGCGGGCCCGAGATGGCGCGCCGAGATGTGCACGCACGTCGGAAGTACGCGCCGGAAAGCGCATCCCGTTCTGAGCGCGGGATCTGGGACGCAGTTTCCGCCAAAGACCGCAAAAGGAAAGCACATCCCATTCTGACGCCGGATTCCGGGTCGCGCTTTCCCAAGCGGCCTCAAAGCGGAAAACGCATCCCACTCTGAAGCCAAATTCCGGGACGCAGTTTCGCAGAGCCCTCGATAAAAGAAAAGGACCCCTTTGCAGAGGTCCTAGTCAATTCAAGGTGGCGGGGAAGGGAATCGAACCCCTGACACGAGGATTTTCAGTCCTCTGCTCTACCAACTGAGCTACCCAGCCATTTGAGGTGTGCCTTGTTTCAAGGCTTGATTAGTATAACCAAGGACGCGTTCCGGTCAACCGAGAATTTTAAAAAAGTTTTTGAGCACAGCCTCGGTTCTATAAATCGGCACGTCAGAGGCATCAGCCGGCAGCAAGAAGTTTTTCGCTCAGAGCCGCACGGGCAAACTCACTTGGCGTCATCCCCTCGGCAGCCGCCCGTCGACGAATGGCCTCCTTCATTCCCAGAGGAATCTTGACCGACAGCGTTGCCGTCCCCTCACCTGAGAGCGGGGGCCGTCCACGCACGATCCCACCAACGGTGTGTTCGCCATCCGGAAACTCTCCGCGCTCGTACGACTCGCACCACGCGTCAATCATTTCATCCGTTACAACCTGACCATTAGCGGCCGTATACGTCTTGCCCATCATCGACCCCTCTGCCGAGCTCGCTCGATCTCTTGCCAGAATTTCTTCTGAACCGGAGACAGGGCATGAATAATGAGCCATCCACGAATTAGTTCGACCGCAACAAGTTCCACACTTTGACCATCTGGAAGCCATCCAATGGCAAGCCATCTCGGCGGCTCGTCCTCCGACTCGCGGCGAATGCACTCAGTAACCGCGAACCAGGCACCAAGCACCTGCTTTTCCGTCAAGTGTTTTTTGGCGTTCGGATGGATCTCAACATCCATGCATCTTCTCCTCCATCTTACCCAATTTCGTATGACGAAAGTCCGCCGTCGTCAATCTCTTACGCCGGCACTTGTTGGAGGGTGGGAGGTGTAGCGAGGATTGAAGGGCGTTCCAATACCGCCCAGGCACCGGGACAGGAACACATGTGCCAAGGACGGACGTTTTCGTAGCGCGCGAGGATATTGCCGTCGCGATTGATGAAGGCGATGTCGATGGGATAGGCCATAAAACACGTATGGACCGAAGAGCAGCGTGGAAACGCCATGACGAGCGGCAAGCCGTTGGCGGCAACCGGACGCCGTCCCAGCATGCCGCGCAGGCGCATGACAAACGACTCCGCTACCACAAACTCGGCCGGCGTCCAACCCAGCCTATTGAGTGCCCGCGCGTAGGCGATGTAGGACGAGACCGCGGTCACATGACCACCCCCGGGCGCCACGGATCGACCGTCACCGCGCGCTCGTGCGACAACGTTGTCGGCGCCCCCAGCGGAACGCCAGCGATGCTGAGAGAAGTCGGCCACGGCTCATAGTGCATGATGCAGGTGTAGGTCCTAAACGTACCGGATAGGGAGAGCAGGCCACCATCCGATGCCTCCGCGCCTTGCTCGCTCGACACTTCGATCTGCAAGTCATAGCCTTCCATGGCATTCAGAATTTGAGTCTGGACCGTCGCCGAGGCATCGGCAGAGCTTTCGTCGCCCTCCCCCTCCGACGCCACGGCGTGCGCCAACACGATGTCGGGTACCACGCGGTCGAAGCGCGCGACAGCGCTGGCAAAGATCATGACGTTGTACACGATGAGTGCCAGCACCAGCAAAACGGGCGTAACCACCGCCATCTCCACCGTCGCTTGGGCGCGCTCCTCGCGCAGACGCATGCGGATACTCATTACGACCCACCGCCCAGAGCGCCAACCAGCGTGGCGACATCGACGGTGAGTGGGATGGAGCCGCCGCCGGGCAGAGGAATCTCCGCAAGCGTGAGCACCGTACCGCTAATGGTGCGTTCGACTTGATATTCCAACGCCTCGCAAAGCGCCTTGGGATCGGTCACGCCCAACGGAATACCTCGCAGTTTGTCTTGTGCTTGAGAGAGACCCGCAATGTCAGACCCCGGGCTCTTAATGACGTTGGCGGAATCGGTCAGCACCGGCTTTCGCAGGCGCAAGTCGCACGGTTCCAGACCCAACGCCGCCACGGACGCCGAAACGGTATCGCCGAGCCACGATGCGATGGAGCCCAACGCGCCGCTGCCCCCTCCTAGGTCTTTAATCATCTCGTCCATAAGTTCGTCGGCCGAACCTTGGATGTCTCCGTATCCCACAAGCAGCCGTCCCCAAACATCCATGACGCCGTCGAGTACGCCGGCAACGCCGCCCGAGCGTTCCTTCAATGTCGAGAAAAATCGCGAAAGCACGTTGTTTTGCGCCGTCGTCTCATCGGGCGCCAGCACCGCGGCAGAAATAGCACCGCGATCGCCAAGCCTGACTGCCGTGTTAAACGAAGAGTTGAGCTCGTCGGGGCTCGAGATGGCACCCGAAACCGCAAAGGCGACCACGCCGTTGCGACCGGGCGGAGCGATACGCGGACGCTCGCCCGAAAGCGCTTTAATGGCCTGGTCAAACGCATTGCCCGCACGGTCGGCCTCATCCTCGGTCTGACGCATGAGCTCAAGCTCTTTGTTCCGACGTTTGACGTATTCCTCCAAGGCCTTTTTGAACTCGTCGAAGTGATATTCGAAGCCGTTTTCGATGAACGACGGCGGCATGAGGGCGCGACCCAGGGTGACCACGTCGAATTCGCACTTATCGCATACATCGTGTCCGTCGTAATCGACAACGGATGCCAACCCACCCGGCGATCCACTCTTATAGTTAGGACATTCGGTCCCATAGTGCAGGTACGTCTTGTCGCCGTTGGTACTTGTAGGCCACATGACATCGGTGTAGAGCTGGGTTCCCTTCACCTCGCCCGGCGTGCGCGGCAGGAATGGGATCTGAGACGAAATTTTTTCACCATCGTCTTCAATGTATGAGTGTTCGAGTTCTTCAATTGCATAGATGTAGAACGTTTTCCGCGCGACGGACTCGGCCTCCATCTTCGTGCTCGAGCCTTGAGACTTTTCATTCGCTAGGCGCCGATGGTAATAGGCCTTCGCTCGGTTGAGGGCAACCTGCGGCTCCCATGTGATACTCGAGGCATAGTGTGGATTCTCAATATCCGAAAGCTTTGCCAGACTCCCCGCGCGCTCCCACATACATGAGTACCTACCAACCGCGCTCTCATCCGACCCGCCACAGTCCGCAAGCCAGGCGCGCTCCTTTGCCTTCGCCGTCTCCTCCGAGGCCTTCCGCAGCTCCTCGGCCGCACGCTCTAAATCATCTGATGTGTCTTTAATGATATCGGTCGAGATCTCGGACCCTTTGAGCGCGGCGAAGTCCGATTCGGATGTCCTGGGCACGGCAAGCGCCGTACCGGTATAGGCCACACTATCGGTATCCTGCGCCGACACCGCCCGCGTGGCACGCGCGGCAATCAGATACGGCAGAGCCGTCTCGATTTTCTGCAAGCCTTCCGATGCGCTTTTGGCAAACTTGTTGCGCGTTTTAATGATCTCAATCCCGGTGTCGACCATATTGCCGGCAACTGGTTCGGCACCCGGGATGAGGATGGCGACCAGGCCCGTCCCGATCGTGGCAAACCCCGCCAGGCCCAAACTCAAGATGCTCGCATCAACCACCGTGGCAGCCGTGTGATAGGACGACACTACGTTGGCACCCGCCAGCGCGCCGCTATCGGCCGCCACCTGAGTATCACCGGCACGCGACATGCTCCATATCGCCGCGGTCGACGAAAACAACAACGTGAGCACCACTAGGATGACCACGGCAGAAGAAAGCGTGGTATAGGCGCCGTCTTCGATAAACAGATCAACACCGGCGCGGCCCATAAAGCCGCCTCGCTTGCGATGGCAGCTCGGACGGCGCGTCAAAACGCATCTAGACCAGAAACGCTTAATCCCATGCAGCAATCCACGAATCATAATCTCCCTCCAGCCATTCGGGACGTGATTGATACGAGACATCGACCTTGAGCTCAACGTAGCCGCCCTCGGCGGTACCACCCATAGCCTGCGCAAACGCACCGATCACAGGCAACGGCTTGACCTCGCCGGAAACGGACACGGACGAGACGCCACCCGCATCGGCCCGGCCAAGCTCGATATCCCACGACAACGGCCCGCCGGCATGAAAGATCGAAACGTCGGGCACTGCGGCAAGCCGGCGGCGGGTGAACTCCTTAAGATCGTCGTCCTCCGCCGTCGTCGTGGTCATGAGCCGCGCGGTCTCGGCGGCGGCAGACTCCATGGCCGCGCGCGTATAAAGCAGGCACACCGGTTGCAGTGCGAGAAGGATGAGCGTCAGAAACGTCGGCAGCAAAAAAGCGGCCTCGACCGTAGACTGTGCCCGGTCCTCGCGCGCGATATCAATACAACGCGATGTCCTTAGCGCCCGCAGCGGCGTCGATAACCGACGTCGAGGCAACGCCATGGGATGCCGCCCGCTCAACCAGCGCCGCCAAGCGTCCATCGGTGCCAGCACGCCAAAGTCCCACAATCGCCAGCACGATCGATAACAGCGCCACCGTGACGATGGCGTATTCCACAGTCGCTTGGGCAACCTCTTCACGCAGAACGCCATGCATTTCACGATCCCTCCTTTGAGCTTATTGTTTGCGGGACCAGACGCACGGCGCGCAGACGACACGAAGCATCGCCAGCATCCGCGGCAACCGTCACCATATCGACCCAGCCGCGCCCATCGCGCACGATGGCGCCCCATACGTTGCCCTTAATATCGAGATAGCCGCTCAGGGCGAGCTGGGCCGTTGGCACCTCGCGGTAGGCGCGTAACATATCCGCCGCTGCCTCGGTCATCGGTCGGTCCTCGGACCATGCAAGCCGGACCGCAATCGCGTTGTCCTCAGGCGAATCCGTCGCAGTGCCAGACCGCTTGTCGAGCGTCCGCAGAAAGGTTTGCGCCGTGACAGCGACATCCGAATCGTCCGCATCTCGCATCTCATCTTTTTGAGACGCCACCGCCGAATCTGAGCCCGAATCGAAGGCGGCCCCAGGACGCTGCTGCCGCGCGACGTTAAGCCCCCAAAGCACCGCCGCTATCGCCACGGTCAGGCAAGCAAACACCAGCAGCACCCCGATGGGGCGCTCGCCCTCTACAGGCTGTTGATGCCCTCGCTGATAGCGTTCCATAGATCTTGGACCTTGCCTTTAAATGCAACGATGGCAATAATCGCGATCACCACAAGCACACCCACCAAAATGGCGTACTCGGTGGTACCCTGCGCGCTCTCCTCCTGCAACAGCTCCTTGGCATGCTGGCGAGCGCGAATCGCCCGGCAAAAAGCCCGGTTCCAAGCCTTGTCAGCAACTTCGACCATCGTGTTCATGTATTCCTCCCTACATCATCCCGCCTGCTCCCAGCAGCGGGCCCAATATGGACAGAAGCAACGCCGGCAAGATGAGCGTGCCGGTGGGAATCAGCAGCTTGACGGGCGCACGCTCGATCTCACGCTCGACCGCGGCGCGATGAGCCGCACGGATCTCGCGACTTTGAGCGGCCAGCGTCTCGGCAAGTGGGGCACCCAGGGCGAGCGCCTGCCCCACCGTGATGGCAAAGGTCTCGAGCGCTCGCACGTCCAGATCGCGCGCGGCGGCCAACAACTCGTCCTCACGTGTGCCCACGCCCACCTGCCACGCCATGCAGGCCCGCTCAAGTCGAAGAGCCAGCACTGACCGGCGGTTGGCGCAGAAAATCTCAAGCGCCGCATCAAACGAAAGACCGGCCGAAAGACCCAAGCGCACAACATCGATCATCTCGGACACTTCGCCGAGCGACACTCGCGCCGGGCCGCCCGCTCCAACCGCGCCCTTCACTCGCGCGGTCAGAGCATCGACCACCGAGCGACCCGCGACAGCGACCAGCACCGTCTCGCGCTTGCAGGCCCCTGCGATCTTGCGTGCATCCGCCCGATCCAAACCCGTCGCGATAAATACACTCAGGGCGCACAGGCAAGCCGCAACTGCAACCGGGGCGCTCATAGCTCCACCCGCATAATGCGCCGGATAACCACCAGGGCAACGGCGTTGAGGGCAAGGCCCAGCACCACAGCGCCCGCGCCGGCAGGCGTCGCAAGGCCGCGACGAAAATCTGCCGAAAGCAGCGCCAACACCGCGCACATGCCCGCCGGCATCGCCGCGACCATATGCGCAGACATGCGAGCCTGCGACGTCTTGACATCCAGGCGGCGCTTGAGCTCAATGCGCTCCCCCACCATGCTCGACGCCTCGGACAGTAAGTCGGCAAGCGGAGCGCCGGTGCGCTGAGATACCTTAAGCGCCAAGGTCACAAGCGAAAGACCGGGGGCGTCGATGCGCACGAGCAAGTCATCGAGCGCGTCGGTCGCCGAGATGCCGCAATCGATCGCCGCCGCCACCCGCAAAAACTCGGTATGTACCGGCTCTTGCGCATGAGCGCCCACAAAGCGCATGCCCTGGGCCAGCGAATGTCCCGAGGCAAGCGACATGGAAAGTGCGGTAAACGCCTCGGGCATGGCCTCTTCTGCATCGTGTTGCTCGCGCCGGCTCTCAAAGCCGTCCCGAGCGGCGCCAACGGCAATCGGAGCAACAAGTCCCAAGGCAAATCCGAGTGGCGATAACGACACCATCGTTAGTAAAACGCAGCAGACACCGCTCGATAGCAGCAGAAACGCCAAACGCCCCGAAGCATCTTCGATCACGAGGCCAAGGCGATGCGCCGGAGCCAGCGATGTCCACGAACGGGCGATCTTTTTCAGCAGATCGTTTTCCACCAGCTCACGCGGCAGCTTCTCTGCCACCGTCTCGAGCGCCTGACGCGCCCGCTCCGCCGG
>CAJLAN010000004.1 GCA_905204635.1 uncultured Collinsella sp.
CCTGCCCCAGCTGCGGCGCCTGCTCCTTTATGGGCACCGCCTCGACCATGCAGGTCACGGCTGAGGCCCTGGGCCTTATGCTTCCCGGTACCGCCCTGCTGCCCGCAACTAGCTCCGACCTGCGCGAGTTTGCCCGCGAGGCCGGCCGCCAGTCCGTGTGGCTCTCCGAGCACAACCTGTGTCCGCGTGACATCGTGACCAAGGAGTCCTTCGAGAACCTCATCATGGTCCACGGCGCCATCTCCGGTTCCACCAACTCGCTGCTGCACATCCCCGCGATCGCCCGCGAGTTTGGCATCGAGATGTCCGCCGACGATTTCGATCGCCTGCACCGTGGCGCCCACTACCTGCTCAACGTCCGCCCCGCAGGTGAGTGGCCGGCGCAGTTCTTCTACTATGCGGGCGGCGTGCCGCGCATCATGGAGGAGATCAAGTCGATGCTCCACCTCGACGTTATGACCGTCACCGGCAAGACTCTCGGCGAGAACCTCGAGGACCTCAAGAACAACGGTTACTACGAGAAGTGCGGTCGTTACCTTGAGAAGTGGAATCTCAAGCGCGAGGACATCATCCGTCCGTTTGACCAGGCCTTCGGCACCGACGGTTCCATCGCCATCCTCCACGGCAATCTTGCTCCCGAGGGCGCGGTCGTCAAGCACACCGTCGTTCCGCGCGAGATGTTCCAGGCTACGCTCAAGGCCCGTCCGTTCGACTGCGAGGAGGATGCCATTCACGCCGTCCTGACGCATGAGGTCAAGCCCGGCGATGCCGTTATCATTCGCTATGAGGGCCCCAAGGGTTCCGGAATGCCCGAGATGTTCTACACCACTGAGGCTATCGCCAGCGATCCCGAGCTGGGTGCGAGCATTGCCCTGATCACCGATGGCCGCTTCTCCGGCGCCTCCAAGGGCCCGGCTATCGGTCACGTTTCGCCCGAGGCTGCCGTGGGCGGCCCGATTGCCCTGATCGAGGAAGGCGATCTGATCCAGATCAACATCCCCGAGCGCTCGCTGTCCATCGTGGGCATCGCCGGCAAGGAGATGGAGCCGGCTGAGGTCGACGCCGTCCTGGCCGAGCGCCGAGCCGCTTGGAAGCCCAAGGCTAATCGCTATACCTCCGGCACGCTCAAGTTCTTTACCGAGCATGCAGTTTCCGCCATTCAGGGTGGCTACATGGAGTAGCGCCCATGCGCATCAAATATCTCCTCTCATAGATGCGCGGCACAAAGAGTCCCGAGCTCACACGAGCTCGGGGCCTTTTTCGTCTGGATTGGGGGCGCATAGCCGGACGAAAACAATTTGTGTCTGGTAATAAGCGTACGAAAGCGCAATTTACGTCTTAATTTCGGACGCAAATCAAGACGAAAACCGTTTACGTCTGCTTTAAATCCGTACGAAAACGGTTTTCATCTTGCAGGGCAGTTGTCGTTTCTACAGTTCAACTTCCAGTTCGGCTTTGTGCTCGTAGAGGTAGTCGCGCATGTAGGGGATGGCAAATGAGACCTTGCCGTACGAAGGAGCCTCGATAATCGATTCTCTTAACAGGCGGCTGCGGACGGAGCTCACCTGTTGAGGCGTTTTGTTTAGGGCATCGGCAACCATGCTGGTCGAGCTCGTCTGCCCCAAAGACGCCATGCTCAGCAGATAAGCGATGCACGTGGGCGGAATGCGCTGCAGCGCGGGCTCAATCACCATGGCGCAGAAGCGTTCGCGTGCCGTTGCAATGCCACGCTCGGCTTCTTTTTCTCCAATAATCGCTGTATGTGCGCGTCTTGCCAACTGCCATGCGTAGTATCCAACGAGTTGAATCATGAAAGGATAGCCTTGCGTTGCCTCGGCAAGTTGGCCGGCAATACCTGGCTGCAACTCCATGCCAGACGCTTCAATGGTTTCCTCGAGGGAGTACGACACTTCGGTTACTGCCACAGCCTTCAGGTCAAAGGGGAGGGCACGGCGCAAAAACGTAAGTGTCTTTCCGTTGATGATGCTTTCAATCATCGAAGGCAGCCCAGCAAAAACAAAGGCGATATCAAGGTCTTCGCCGATAACCTGCTGAATCGCAATGGAGAGCGTTCGGACCTCATCGAGCTCTGCGTCTTGAACCTCGTCGAGAGTGATGAGCAGGCCATTTCCATTCTTGGATATTGTCTGTCTCATGGCGTCGCGTAGCGATGGGCCGATTCGCTCAATGTCTATGCTGCCGATGGATATGCCAGCTACGGTGGGCTCAAATCTGGCGTGCTTGGCCTGGAATTTGGGCTGCAGCTGTTCGAGAATGCGCTGGCAAAGTCCCTCGGTTGCGACCTCTTTTATGACCGTCCAGCCACGGCTTTGCGCCAAACGCGAGCACTCGTCAAGGAGGACCGTCTTGCCCGTTCCACGGACGCCGGCTATGCGCATTAGGCGCCCAGGGGCACCAGGCCCATTGGTGAGGCCTTCACTGAATTCTTCAAGTACATCTTCGCGGCCGATAATCGTGGGAGGTGTTTTACCTGCTGTGGGCTTAAAAGGGTTTGTTTGCATGTGAGCCACCTTTGCTCAAGATATAGCAAGATATAGCAAAGTATAGCAAGATATAGCAAAGTATAGTGAGATATAGCAACGTATAGCGCTGTTTGCGGGTTCTTACGGTGGTGCTATTTCCCGAATGCCGCGCGCACAAAGCGCTGGGCGAACAGCTTATTAGCGATGTTGATGACATGCCCCAAGAACAGCGCCGAGATGGCGGTGGTCACGCCAAAGCCGCCCAGGTTGTGCATGAGCGCGAGCGACAGAACGAGAGACACGGCGACATGCGAGCAGTCGAACACGACTTTTACGTCGCCAAAGCGGCGTTTAATCTTTTCGGCAATGACCTGCACCAGGCCGTCGGGCGCGTTGGGGACAACGCCCATGTTGACGACGAGACTTACGCCAAATGCAGTGACAGCGAGGGAGAGCAGCATGGTCTCAACCTGTATGGGGGGTGCTGCGGGATGCAGCGGGTTGACCGCCATGAAGAAGTCGGTGAAGCCACCGATGAGCGTTGAGAAGCACAGCTCGAGCAGGATGCGCGGCTGGAACTCGCGTCGCAAGATAGTGAATTGTGCCACGATGTAGGCGACATAGGTAGCAGCGATCCAAAAGCCGAGCGTCTTGCCCGTGAGCATGGATAGGGTTGTGGCAAAGCACGTGAGCGCGGCGACGCCCAGGCTGGATGCCGTCTGGAGACTCATGCCGAGTGCCAGTACTGCAACGCCCGCCAGATACATCAGCATCCTGATGACGGTATGGAACCAATCGATCTTCTCGCCATTCATGATGATGAGCGGTCGCATGTTGCTACCCGTCTTTTCGGTTGTGTGAAAAAACTGACCCGGACCGGCAAAAGAGGGTTATCGGAGGCACTGCTGTTAAAGCAGAAAAGCCGGCCCCACGGTCAGTTGTCTAGGAAGTGTCTCGCTGTGCCGGAATGGGACTGAAGGGCCAGCGAGACGGGAGGAAAGCAAATGACATTGCGTGGGCAATAGGATGCCAAGATGGTAGGGTGCGTCTTAGCATCCTATTGCCCACGCTCGACGAAATCGGTTTCGTTTGAGCCTTAGTATACACACGGGATTCTATTTGCAAAGAGAAAAACAATAAAAAGTGAACGTTCACCTAATCGTAACAACTCGTTGGCTGTATCATGGTGGTAGTCGATACGAAACCGATTTCGTATCGACTACGCATGCGTTGTATCTGTCCATTATCTGGTGGTGTAAACGAGGGGTTACGCCTGCCGCAAAAGCGGCATTCATCATTGTCCAGATCGAAAGGATCACCATGGAACAGCATACCGATTGCTCGTACTGCATGTGCGGGACCGACAACACGCTCGTCGATGCCTTTGGCATCCCCATGTTTGACCTGCCTGCCAGCAAGCTCATCTTGTTTAAGGAGCAGAGTCATAAGGGCCGCGTAATCGTGGCCTCCAAGCAGCACGTCGATGACATCTCCTGCATGTCCGAGGAAGACGCCGCCGCCTTTATGGCCGATGTCCGCCACGTCGCGGCAGCGCTGCACAAGGCGTTCAATCCCGACAAGATTAACTTTGGTGCCTACGGCGACACCATGCATCACCTGCACGTGCATATCGTCCCCAAGTACAAGGACGACCCGTTTGAGTTTGGCGACGTGTTTGCCATGAACCCCGGTCGCGTCACGCTCGAGTCGGCTCAGTACGACGAGATCGCCCAGGCAATTGTCGCCAACCTGTAAGCGAGTAAAAGCTGCTATTTCGAATAGAAGCACTTGGCTTCATTGCCAGTTAAAAGGAGCTTATCTATGAATGCAGGAGTTGTTTCACTCCTTTGGGTGCTGGTGGGCGTAGTCCTGCTGGTCGCCATGATCGTTAAGTTTAAAATCAACAGCATCATTGCGCTTATTCTTTCCGCCATTTTTATCGCCCTTGCCGACGGCATCTCTGTGGGCGACCTTGTCACCACCATGGAAGATGGACTGGGCGGAACGCTTAAGTCGCTTGCGCTGATCATTATCTTTGGCGCAGCCATCGGAAAACTGATGACCGATTCGGGTGCCTCGCAGCAGATTGCCGACACTATCGTTGACAAGCTCGGTATTAAGCTGCTGCCTGTTGCGCTTCTGATCATCGGCGTTATCTTTGGTATGAGCATGTTCTACGAGGTGGCGTTCCTTATCGTTACGCCGCTCGTTATCAGCATCGCCAAAGAGGCCGACATCCCCTATATGCGCCTGATTATCCCGGCTGTTTCTGGTACCACGATGGGCCATTCTCTTTTTCCGCCGCAGCCTGGTCCTATGGCGCTGGTGAGTGCCTTTGGTGCCGAGGTTCCGCCGGTCTACATCTTTGGTCTGATCGTCACGATTCCGACACTTATCTGCTCTGGTCTTTTGCTGTGCCATTTCATCCCCGGTCTCGATGACATGCCGCTTGGCAATGTTATGAAGCCGGCGGAGCGCAGGCCCGCGGACGAGCTTCCGCCGTTCTGGCTTTCCATTCTGGTGCCGCTGTTCCCGGCAATCATCATGATTGGGGCTTCGATTATCAAGAACACGGTGGGCGAGGGTTGCTTTGCATACGATCTTGCCAGCTGCATCGGTAGCGCAGATATCACTATGCTCATCACGATGATTCTTGCCATGGTTGCGTATGGTTATACGCGCGGCATGGATGGCGGAGAGATCTCTAGCTCTATGTCCGATGCTATCAAGGGCGTCGCGAACGTGCTGCTCGTTATCGGTGCCGGCGGCATCATGAAGCAGGTCATCATTACTTCTGGCGTTGGCGCGACGCTTGCCGACATGGTGAGCCTCATGCCGGTGTCGCCGCTGATTTTGGCTTGGGTGATCACGGTGGTCCTGCGCCTGCTCACCGGCCAGGGTACCGTCTCGGCCATCACCGCCGCCGGCGTCGTGGCACCTATGGTTACGCAGTTTGGCATCAACCCGGTGCTTGCAGTACTGGTCTGCGCCTGCGCATCCAATACCATCACGCCTATGTATGACGGCGGCTACCTGCTGTTCCAGCAGTCGTTTGGCCTGTCGATGAAGGATACCTATAAGACATGGGGCCTGTTGGAGCTCGTCAACTCCGTTGTCGGCCTCATCATGGTTCTGATCCTGAGCCTGTTTATCTAGGCGAGAAACGCATAAGACAAGCGTGTCTCACCGCAAGCCCGCGGACAGTTGCCTATCAAACTGTCCGCGGGCCTTTGCTTTTTATACCAACGGCATGTCGCACCCGTCCCCCCCCCATAAGTTGCGGTGGAATAGTTCCTGTTTTTGCTGCTGAAGGCTTTGAGCAGGAACTATTCCACCGCAACTTATGAGGGGGCGGGGGATGCGATAGTATTGCATGGTGGTATTCGATTAACCGAGGCTTCATCCGAGGGCTTTATGGAACAGCAGTATTATCAGAGCCTGCAAGACCAGGCGTACAACGCATTGCGGTCCAAGATCATCTATGCCGAGCTCAAGCCTGGCACGCGCCTTTCGGCGATTGGTCTGGAAAAGGAGACGGGAATCGGGCGCACGCCCATTCGCGAGTCATTTGTGCGCCTGCGTGAGCAGGAGCTGGTGGAAACGCGTCCCAAAAGCGGCACCTATGTCTCAAAAATCAGCATGGAGCGCGCCGAGAACGCCTGTTTCTTGCGCGAGAAACTCGAAAGAAGCGTGCTTATTAAATGCTGCTCGGTCGCCTCGCCCGAGCAAAAGCATCGGCTTGAGCAGATTCTTGCCGAGTCCGAGTCGCTCGACCATAGCGAAACGCGTCGTTTCTTCGATCTGGACAACCTGTTCCATGAGACGTGTTTTGAGATTGCCGGTCGTCACATGTTGTGGGATTGGATGAAGAGCGTCAACACGCATTTTGAGCGATACAACTGGTTGCGTATGGTGTCGCAGGATCTGGATTGGGAGCCGATTCGTCGGCAACATCGCCGGATTCTCGAGGCCATTAAGAGGGGCGATACCGATGCAGCGAGCTATCTGGCCGAGACGCACCTGCACCTGATGCCCGAGGAGCAGGGCCCGGTTATCGCCTTGCATCCTGACTATTTTGAGCTGTCCAAGGACTCGGCCATCTAACTCGTCCCCTACATTAGTTGCGGTGAAATAGGGATTGTTTTGCGGCTCTGATGGTGTAAGCAGTCCATATTTCACCGCAACTGCCGGGGCACATCGGGGCACGAAAAAGCTGCGGCGCCGTTTGGAGGAAAAGACCGGAAGCAAGGGTCCATTCCTCCAGACGGCGCCGCAGCTGTTTTGATGGCTCGGTTTTTGTCGATGTGGCTCAACTGGGCGCGGTTGCCAACCGAGTAAGTAAAGCGGCTCGGGGGCGTGTCGCTTCCGTCACGTTCTATCAGCATACAAGACGGTTTTGGTTCTTGTTCGTGACGGAAACGGCGCGCTTCCGAGCCGTTTTAAAAGAAAGGGGGCAAGGTCTAGGGCACGCCCCCTTTCACGATAGAGAGCTAAGCCTAGCCGCGGACCTTCTTGACGACGTCCATGGCCTCGCGGGCGATCTGCTCGACCTTGGAGAAGTCGCCGTCGGCAAACAGGGCCGGCTTGACCATCCAGGTGCCACCGCAGGCGATGATGGCAGAGGAGCTCAGGTACTCCTCGACGTTGGCGGTGCTCACGCCGCCGGTAGGCATAAAGCGGTGACCGACAAACGGAGCGGCGAGGGCCTTGATGGTGTTCAGGCCGCCATACTGGGACGCGGGGAAGAACTTGGTGACCTTAAGGCCCAGGTTCTCGGCTGCGGTGACCTCGGAGGGGGTTACGGTGCCGGGAAGGACGGGCAGGTCGATGTCGATGCAGTGCTTCACGACGTCCTCGTTGTAACCCGGGGAGACGATGAACTTGGCACCGGCGGCGCGGGCCTGCTCAACCTGCCCGACGGTCAGGACGGTGCCGGCACCAACGCACATCTCGGGCTCGGCCTCGGCCATAGCGGCGATGCACTCGGCGGCGCAGGCGGTGCGGAAGGTGACCTCGGCGGACTTCATGCCAGCTGACATAAGGGCGTGGGCGAGCGGAACGGCGTCCTCGACCTTGTCGAGCACGACGACCGGCACGATACCCAGGGACTCAAGCGTGGTGTAGAACTGATCGAACATAATGTTCCTTTCGATGTATGGCGCGCATGGGCGCGTGATTGCCAAATATGCTGGTCAGGAGCCGATTTTGGATTGGTTATCGGAGGCACTGCTTGGGGTTCAAGCAATTCCAAAACCGGCTGCTCGACCAGGCCTGTAGGGAAGGCCAGACAAAACCGGAATGGGACTGGTGGTTTTGCCCGGCCGGAGGAATCGGGGAGCGGGCCGCAGAGGTATGGGATTGGAAAGCTGCGGCCCGCGGAATGGAGACGGACTAGCGCGCGACGCGGGTGCCACCGTCGGCGGCGGATGCCACGGCTGCGATCTCGCCTGCGGTCACCAAGTTGGAATCGCCCTTGATGGTGAGCTTGAGGATCGAGGCTGCAATCGCGTAGTTGACGGCGTCCTGCGGGCCAAAGTCGTTGATGAGGGCATGGACCAAACCGGCGTTGAAAGCGTCGCCGGCGGCAACGCCCTCGAGCACGTGAACGTCGTGAGCAGGGGAGAACCAGTGCTCGCCGCTCTCGGCGTCATAGAGCATGCCCATCCAGATGGAGCGCTCGACGCAGGAGATGTTGCGGACGACCGAGGCGACCTTCTTGCAGCCGTACTCGGCGCAGATCTGGCGGGCCATCTCGACGTAGGTGTCGCGCTCCTCGATGCCATGGGCAAGGGAGCCAGAGACGCAGGTCATGCCAAGGCCGGCAGGCGCATCCTCGTCGTTGGCGATGCAGATGTCGACGAGCGGCAGGAGTTCCTTCATGGTGGCCTGAGACTTCTCGGGCGACCACATTTTGCCGCGATAGTTGACGTCGCACACGGTGGTGATGCCCTTGGCGCGGCAGGCGGTGAGGGCATCCTTGCAGGCGGCAGCCATCTCATCGGAGACGGCGGGGGTCACGCCGGAGAAATAGAAGACATCGATGCCCTTGAGGATCTCGTCCCAGTCAAAGACGTCGCGCTTGGCCATGTTGATGGCAGAGTACTTGCGGTCGTAGACGCAACCGTTGCCGCGCTGCGAGGCACCGACCTCAAACACATAGGAGCCAAGGCGGTCGCCCTGACGCACGACGCGCGTGGTGTCGACGTCGTAGGCCTTCAGCGAACGCAGGGCGCACTCGCCCAGACGGTTGGCCGGGACAACGGAGACGTAAGCGGCCTTGTCGCCCTGGTAGGCCAGGGAAAGCGCAGTGTTGGCCTCGGCGCCGCCGTAGCGGACGTCAAACTCGGTTGCCTGCTCAATACGCAGGTGGTCTTTGGGTGAGAGTCTCATCATGATCTCGCCGAAGGTAAGAACCGTTTTACCCATGGTCGCGCAGCTCCTTTTACTCGTGCGTACACCTTTGATATGGCGTTGGCACGCAGGTGCCAAGACGGTAGGGTGCGTCTTTGCACCTGTATGCCAACGCTCACCGAAATCGGTTTACGAAATCGGTTTCGTTTCGAGTTGTAGTATACTCACCTACAGCGTTTTGCAACCGAGATTTTTAAAAAATGCCTAAAATGGCTCAGACTGCCGACATTGGGAAACGGGGTGCGCTATGGCGCAGATGAGAATCAAGGACATTGCCGCCGAGGCGGGCGTGAGCCCGGCCACGGTCTCGCGCTATCTCAACAACCGCCCCGGGCAAATGACCGAGGAGACCCGTGCTCGCATCGCGGCAGTTATCGAGCGCACTGGCTATCGCCCACGTGCCGCCGCGCGCAATCTGCGCAGCTCGCGTACGAACCTCATCGGTGTGATTCTGGCTGACATCGCCAACCCGTTCTCGAGCGCCATGCTCGAGGGCCTTTCCGCCAGCGCCGCGGCGCGCGGCTGCTCGCTCATGACGGCCATTAGCGGCAACGACCCCGCTAAGGAAGCGGAGTCGCTCACCAGACTTATCGATGCCGGCGTGGACGGCCTGGTCGTCAACACCTGCGGAGGCAATGACGAGGCGATCGCCGCGGCAGCGGGACGTCTGCCCGTCGTGCTGCTC
Source organism: uncultured Collinsella sp. (assembly GCA_905204635.1). GTDB lineage: Bacteria > Actinomycetota > Coriobacteriia > Coriobacteriales > Coriobacteriaceae > Collinsella. Next base: position 9,580 of record CAJLAN010000004.1, read on the forward strand.
GACCGCGACGTTGCCGACGGCGGTGTTGACCTGGTGACATCTAACAACCGTGAGCTGGTCGCCGGCTTGGTAGACGCCTTGGCAGCTGCGGGCAGCGAGCGTCTGTGCCTGCTCACCGAGGCAAGCGACGACAGTCCCGTGCGTCGAGAGCGCGCCGAGGCCTTTGCCGACGAGCTTTCGCGACGCGGCCTTGCGGGCGAGGTCGTCACCCTGGCCGACGGTGGCGCCGCGGGCGTTGGCCGTTTGGACGAGACCATCCGCGGCTATGCGGGCAAAAAACTCGGCCTCATTGCCGTCAACGGCCTGGTTTTCCTGCGTCTGACCGAGGCGCTGGCGCAGCTTGGTCCCTCGCTGCCGGCGGGGCTCAAGATCGCGACGTTTGACGACTACCCCTGGAACCATGTGCTCTTTGGCGGCGTCACCACGGCCGCGCAGGACACCCTCACCATTGCCGAGCGCGTAGTCGAGCGCCTTTCCGAGCGCATCGACGTCGTTATCACCACCGTGGGCGAGGCCGCAAAGCTGGCGCCCAAACGCATCGAGATCCCCGGCCACATCGAACACCGCGCCTCAACCTCGCGCTAGTCTGTGTGATAATATATAGACAATGTCATACAGGAGGTATCCATGGCTGCGTCTGTGCTGAGTGTGCGAGTGGACTCGTCAATTAAAGACTCATTTGCCGAGCTGTGCGAAGAGCTTGGCATGACTTCGTCTGTTGCGGTCAATATGTTTATGAGGCAGATGCTGCGCGAGCGCTCTCTGCCGTTTGTTCCCTCACTTGGTAAAAGCTCTGCGAGCGAAAGCGCCGCGACGGGCATTTTGGATACTGCCCAGATTGAGTCCGCCGTCCGCGAGGCAGCCAGCTCGATTCCCGCCATCAAAACCGTGATTCTTTTTGGTTCGTATGCCCGGGGCGAGGCACATGTCGATAGCGATATTGACTTGCGTCTCGAAGTCGATCGCGAGCAGGGCTTTGGTCTTTTCGCGCTGTCGGCATTTGGTGAGGCGGTGCGCAAAGAAACCGGGAGGCAGGTTGATCTCGTCTCTAGTGATCATCTTGATGACGATCTTGCCGCGGTAATCGAGCGCGAAGGAGTGATCCTTTATGATCGCGCGTAAGTCAGACGGTCTCCGCGCCCAAGAGGTTTTGGAAGCCATCTCTGAAACGAACGAGCGCATCAAGGCTTTTGATATCACCGAGGACCAGTTTCTGCATGCGAATGACGTACGGACGAGGGCGTTGGCGGACTCCCTTTTGATGTGTGCGCTTAGGGTGACGGAAGAAGCGGGCAAATTGTCGGAACGCTCGCAGCGGCTTCATCCCGAAATCGAATGGCGTGGAATTGTCGGCATGAGAAATTATCTTGCGCATGATTACGGCAATGTCGACCGCTCGGTTGTTTGGGATGCAGTGACGATGGAGTTCCCTGCGCTGGAACGAGCCTGTAGACAAATTGTCTCCGAATCTGAACGCTAGCCGCTCGTTCGCAACTGCCTGTTCGCGCACGTTTTTTGAGCGCTTGATACGCTTTAACCCTGCGGAAACATTTTTCTGCGATAGTATCTGCGATATAGACCAGTCGAAACCCGCCCGAAAGAAAGGGGAGCGACATGAACCAGCAGAACATCGATTACGTACTCCGCTCCGTAGAGCAGCGTGACATCCGCTTTGTGCGTCTGTGGTTTGTCGACATTCTCGGCCGCCTCAAGAACTTTGCCATTAGCCCCGAGGACCTCGAGGTCGCTTTTGAGGAGGGTATTGGCTTTGACGGCTCCGCCATCGAGGGCTTTGCCACGCCCGAGGAAGCCGACATGCTGGCGTTTCCCGATGCTTCGACCTTCCAGATTTTGCCGTGGCGACCGAGCCACAACGGCGTCGCCCGCGTGTTCTGCGACGTGTGCACCCCCGACCGCAAGCCCTTCGCCGGTGATCCGCGCGATGCGTTGCGCCGCATGTTCTATAAGGCCGAGAAGGCCGGCTATCTGCTCAACGTGGGCGCCGAGCTGGAGTATTACTACTTCCCCGACGAGCACACCCCTGAGCCGCTCGACAACGTGGGCTACTTCGATCTTTCGGTAAGCGATGCCGCCCGCGACCTGCGTCGCAACACGGTCCTCACGCTCGAGAAGATGTCCGTGCCCGTGGAGTACACCTTCCACGCCGCCGGCCGCTCGCAGCACGGCATGAGTCTGCGCCACGCCGAGGCCCTGAGCATGTCCGACGCCATCACCACGGCCAAACTCATCATTAAGCAGCAGGCCTACGAGAGCGGTTGCCACGCCTCCTTTATGCCCAAGCCGTTGGCGGGCGAGGACGGCAGCGCTATGTTCCTGTGCCAGTCGCTATTCGACCACGACGGCAACAACGTCTTTTGGGGCGAGGACGACGAGAAGTATCACCTCTCCGATATCGCCAAGCACTACATGGCCGGCATTCTGGCACACGCGCGCGAGATCAGCGCTATCACTAACCCCACGGTCAACTCGTACAAGCGCATCACCACGGGCGGCGATTCCGTGCCGCAGTACGCCACGTGGGGCCTGCGCAACCGCGCGAGCATGGTCCGCATTCCGGTCTACAAGCCCGGCAAGCAGCTGTCCACGCGCATTGAGCTGCGCAGTCCCGACCCCATGGCCAACCCGTACCTGGTCAACGCCGTCACGCTGGCGGCTGGTCTGGACGGCATCGAGCGCAAGCTGGAGCTCCCGCCCGAGGCCACGGCCGAGACGCTCAAGCTTACCGATCGTCAGATGCTCGAGGCCGGCTACACGCCGCTGCCGCGCTCGCTCAAAGAGGCGCTCGACGTGTTTGAGGACTCGCAGTTTATGAAGGATGCCCTCGGCGAGCACATCCACAGCTTCTTCCTCAAAAAGAAGCGCGACGAGTGGCATAAGTTCGAGTCTACGATCACCGAGTGGGAGATTAAGCACTACCTGGCGAACTCCTAATCGCGCTGGCTTGTTTCAGTACGATTGAGCTCATTTCTTTGGAGGCCGATATGTCCGAAAAGAGTGCCCTGTTCATGGCGCGCACGACGCGCTTCCACGAGTTTGCCCGCAGCTTGACGACCACCCTGGGTGTCGAGGTGAGCCTGGCCACCCCCGATTCGCCGACTGCGGCGCACGACTTTGACCTGCTGATTCTCGATTCCGATGGCATCCGCAGCGACCGCATCGATCAGATTGCCAAATGGCTCGACGACCGCGGCGGCGTCCCCATGCTGGTGATCGTTGACGACGAGGCGCTCGGCACCCTGCGCCTGCCGAATCACGCGCATGCCGACTTTGTATGCCCCACGGCGACGCCCAACGAGCTTAAGGCTCGCGCGCAGCGCCTGATGGGCGAGGAGGAGACCGTCACCGCCGACGATGTGCTCAACATCGACAACCTCGAGATCAACTTGGCCACCTACCAGGTGACGCTCGATAACGAGCCCATCGACCTGACGCTGATGGAGTACTCGTTGTTGAGCTTTTTGGCGACGCACCCCAACCGCGCCTACAGCCGCGAGGTGCTGCTGCACCGCGTGTGGGGCTTTGAGTACTGCGGCGGCACGCGCACCGTCGACGTGCACATCCGACGCATCCGCTCCAAGGTGGGCCCGCAGATCGCGGCACACATCACCACCGTCCGCGGCGTGGGCTATCTGTTTAAGGACTAGATTTCCACCACAAAGGGGACAGACACCTTTGTGGTGGTTTTGCCGCAGGCCGGGTCCTTTTGGGCCTGCAACAGAACTTAAGCCTTCCTAAAAGATTGCGTTCTCATACACGTGCACCCGCATATTGGGGTACAACTCAACGTGAACAATGATGGCCCGCCACATGTTTGGCGGGCCTTTGGTTATTTGACGAAAGGATCGCAGCCATGAGCGAGAACGATTCCCAGCGTCCCCAGGATGCGGGCAACGCTGGCGAGACCCAGCAGCAGCCGCGTGTGCAGGTGGAGTCGACGCCTGCCGGCAACAACATTCCCTACGTGCAGGCTTACGACACACAGACCGGCAAGCCGCTCGTCGGTCAGCAGGTCGTGAACAAGCACACAGTGGTCAAGACCAAGACCAAAAAGCTGCCGATCTTTATTACAGCGCTCGCCGGCTGCGCATGCGGCGCCCTGTTGGTCATTGCGCTCATTATGAGTGGCACGCTCAATATCGGTGGCGGCAAGAATGCCGTGACGGCGGGCGCTTCGGGTTCATCGACGCAAAAGATTACGATCGATTCCGAGGACACCACGCTGGCCGAAGCTGTTTCTGCCAAGGCCCTGCCCTCCGTGGTTTCCATTACCGCCACTTCGAGCGGTAGCCAGAATGGCTCGCTTTCGCAGTCTGCCGACGAGTCGGACAGCTCGGGCAGTGTCGGTTCGGGCGTGGTGCTCGATACCGAGGGCCACATCCTCACCAACAACCACGTGGTCGATGGCTATGACCAGTACGTGGTGACCATGGACGACGGTACCACCTACGAGGCCGAGTTCGTGGGCAACGATGCCTCGAGCGACCTGGCCGTCATCAAGCTCAAGGATGCCGATGCCTCCAAGCTCACGCCGATCGAGATTGGTGATTCCTCCAAGCTCAACGTTGGCGAGTGGGTCATGGCGATCGGCTCGCCGTTCGGCAACGAGCAGTCTGTCTCCACCGGTATCGTCTCGGCGCTGTATCGCTCCACGGCCATGAGCTCTACCAGCGGCAACACCATCTATGCCAACATGATCCAGACCGATGCCGCCATCAACCCGGGCAACTCCGGTGGCGCGCTCGTCAACGACAACGGCGAGCTCGTGGGTATTAACTCGCTCATCGAGAGCTACTCGGGCTCCAGCTCGGGCGTGGGCTTTGCCATTCCGGTTAACTACGCCAAGAACATTGCCGACCAGATCATCGACGGCAAGACGCCGGTTCATCCGTACCTGGGCGCCACGCTTTCGAGCGTCAATGCGCTCAACGCCCGCACCAACAAGCTGAGCACCGATAGCGGCGCGTATGTGGCGAGCGTCGTTGAGGACGGTCCTGCCGCCAAGGCCGGCATTCAGGAGGGCGACGTCATCACCAAGCTGGGCGACGACGAGATCACGAGCGCCGATGGCCTGATCATCGCACTGCGCAGCCACGAGGTGGGCGAGAAGGTCGAGATCACGCTCGTGCGCGGCAAGGACGAGAAGAAGGTCACGGTTGAGTTGGGCTCTGACGAGGAGCTGCAGAGCCAGCAGCAGGATGACAGCGCGACCGACACCGGCAACGGCGGTATTACCGACGAGCAGCTGCGCCAGTATCTGGAGGAGCTGTTGGGCCAGCAGGGCCAGGGTCAAGGCTACGGCCAGGGTTACTAACGAGCCGTATCGCACATACCGATGCCAGAGGGGCTGTCCCATCAACGCGGGACAACCCCTCTCTACTTATTGATCCGTTGGGGACGGAAGAAAACGGATCATTTGGAGCTGATAAGAGCATGGTTTGATCGCCGGATCCGCCCCGGTCCGTCGGCTGCCGATTCGGTGCGCTTCGAAAGGGCTATTCGGCGCCATGGTGACCGGTGGTACTCTAGTATCCGTTTGAAATCGAGCGAAGGAGTGCCGCTATGGAGCAATCGAGCCTGTTTGGTGACGGCGTGGATATCGATACCGAAACGCCCGCGAACACGGATGCCGCTGCACCGGCCGATGCCCGTGCCCAGGCGGCAGCGCGTGCGGCCGAGCTGCGTCACGAGCTCGATTACCACGCCTATCGCTACTACATGCTCGACGCGCCCGAGATCACGGACGCCGCCTTTGACAAAATGCTCGTTGAGCTGCAGGAAATCGAGGCGACCTACCCCGACCTGGTGACGCCCGACAGCTATACCCAGCGCGTGGGCGGCTACGTGAGCGAGCAGTTTACGCCGGTTACGCACATGGCACGCATGTATTCCATGGACGATGCCATGGACCTGGACGAGCTCGACGCTTGGCTCCAGCGCACCGAGGATGCGCTCGGTGCCGGTAGCGTCACCTATACCTGTGAGCTTAAGATCGACGGTCTGGGCGTGGCGCTTACCTACCAAAACGGCACCTTCGTACGCGCGGCCACACGTGGCGATGGCACCACGGGCGAGGACGTGTCGCTCAACGTCCGTACCATCAAGGATGTGCCCATGCACCTGTCCGAGCCGGCGCTCGCCCACATGGGTGCCGACCGCGGGCGCACCATCGAGGTACGCGGCGAGGTCTATATGCCCAAGGGCAGCTTTGTGCGTCTGAACGACGAGGCCGATGCCGAGGGTCGCGACCCCTTCGCCAACCCGCGCAACGCCGCCGCCGGCAGCCTGCGCCAAAAGGACCCCAAGGTCACGGCGCGCCGCGACCTGGCCACCTTTATCTATGCTATTGCCGATACCGACCCACTGCACGTTCACAGCCAGCGCGAGTTCCTCGATTGGCTGCGTAGCGCCGGCTTTAGCGTCAACCCCAACGTGGCACGCTGCGCCACGCCGGCCGAGGTCCACGAGTTCTGCGCCCAGGCGCTCGAGCATCGCGGCGATCTGGACTACGACATCGACGGCGTGGTTGTAAAGGTTGACAGCTTCCAGCAGCAGCTCGACCTGGGCTTTACCGCCCGCGCACCGCGCTGGGCCATTGCCTTTAAGTTCCCGCCCGAGGAAAAGCAGACCGTCCTGCGCGAGATCCGCATCCAGGTGGGCCGCACCGGTGTGCTCACGCCGGTCGCCGAGTTCGACCCGGTGACGGTCGCCGGCTCCACCATCGCGCGTGCCACGCTGCATAACATCGACGAGATCCGCCGCAAAAACGTGCGCGAGGGCGACACCATCATCGTTCACAAGGCGGGCGACGTGATTCCCGAGGTCGTGGGCCCGGTGCTCGACAAGCGCCCGGCCGATTCGGTCGACTGGCACATGCCCGAGGTCTGCCCCGTGTGCGGCAGCCCCGTGGTCCACGAGGACGGCGAGGGCGCTTACCGCTGCGTCTCCATCGACTGCCCCGCGCAGCTCAAGGAGCGCCTGCTCCACTGGGTGAGCCGCGGCTGCATGGACGTTGATGGCCTAGGCGACGAGATCGTTGACAAGATGATCGCCGCCGGGCTGATCCACGATGTCGCAGACTTCTACCAGCTTACGGTCGACGATATCGCAGGCCTGGACACGGGACGCGTGTACGCGAGCTCCAACAGCAAAAAGGGCGTCAAGAAGGGCGACCCTATTCCGGTGGGCCTCAAGACGGCCGAGAAAATCATCGCCGAGCTCAACAAGTCCAAGAGCCAGCCGCTCGGTCGCGTGCTGTTTGCCCTGGGCATCCGCCACGTGGGCAAGAGCGTGGGCGAGGTCATCGCCGAGCGATTCCTGTCGATCGACAAGCTCATCTTGGCGAGCGAAGAGGACATTGCCGAGTGCGAGGGCATTGGTCCCAAGATCGCGGCGAGCGTCAAGCAGTTCCTGGCCGTGCCCGAGAACCTTGCCGTACTGGAGCGCCTGCGCCAGGCGGGCCTGTCGCTCGAGGTCGACTTGGGTGCCGCACACGCGCAGGCCGCGGCCGACGCTGGCGTGGCAGGCGAGCTTGCTGACGCACAGCCACTCGCGGGTCTGAGCTTCGTGCTCACCGGCGCGCTCGTCAACCGCACGCGCGACGAGGCGGGCGCGGCGCTCAAGGTGCTTGGTGCCAAGGTCTCGGGCAGTGTTTCAAAGAAGACGAGCTATCTAGTCGCCGGCCCCAAAGCGGGCTCCAAGCTCACCAAGGCCGAGCAGCTGGGTGTGCCCGTGCTGGACGAGGACGCACTCGAGCAGATTCTTGCGACCGGTGAGGTGCCCCAGGCTTAGGACATTGATAACCAAATTAGAAAACCTCCCGGAAAGGTTGATACTTTCCGGGAGGTTTTTATTTGGGCGTGGTGGCGGGCAGCATGATCTGCGTCATGTAGGTTGCTGAGGGTGATCCTGCGGAGCGGTGTCGTTCCGAAGCGATAGAAGATTCATACAAGGCAAAGGGGCCCCGCAGTGAGGTCCCACAACGGGGCTGCCCCATTGTGATGAGTTTTATACACGTTAATATTAACATTAACGTGTATACTGGGCAGTAAAGATATATGTTGAGAGGAGCCGTTATGGTTACCGTCGCGTTTTCGGAGCTGCGCCAAAACCTTACGCAGGTGGCCGAAAAGGTTGCCAATGAGGGCGAGGAGGTCGTGGTCTTCAAGCGGAGCAAGCCGTTGTTCAAGATCGTGCCGCTCGACTATGAAGGCCCGGTTGCAGCGGAATATGACGCTGCCCAGGAGCGTGGGGGCGCAAAGCCGACGTGCGGCACGGGCAAGCCCAAGCGCGACGTGGGTACGATGTGGCATCCCAAGATCACCTGGAAGGAGATCCGTGAGATGCTCGCGGAGAATGAGGACTACCAGGAGTATCTCGATATCGTGGCTAACATGCCAAAGGGAACGCCGCTCGATACGATGACGGTTGAAGATGAAAAGCGCGTCGCGAGGGAGCGCTACCTATGAGAGCATTTCTCGATACCAATTTTCTGCTCGATTGCGTGCTGCCGGGCCGGCCGGAGCACGCAGCGGCGCAAACGATCAAGGGGCTCGTCGACGTGGGGCTTATCGAAGGCGTTGTTTCGGCCTGCTCTCTCAAGGACGCGTACTACATTCTCACTAAACAGGCAGGCGAGGCGCGCGCCCGCGAGGTGGTGCGCGACTGCCTTAAGAGCTACTCGGTAGAGCCTCTCGACCAAGAGGCTTGTTTTACCTCCGCCTATTCCGATGAGCCGGACTTTGAGGACGGCTGTATCCGCGCGATGGCCGAGCGTGCCGGCGTGGACTTTATCATCACGCGTGACCGCGCCGCTTTTGTGCGCTCGACCATCAAGGCCTTCTCGCCTGCAGAGTTCATCCGTGCGTTTCCGATTCCGGAGGAGTAAAACCGCCATATCGGGGACTGTCCCCGGCGTGATGGTGCTCCTGTAGCCGACGCTCGTTAGTTGAGCTACGCTTCATACCTGCCCGGGAGGTTCTTAATCGAGCACAGTAACGGGCACCGTGATTTGCGTCACGTAGGTCGCCGGGTCGTCGCTGATGATGTCGTCGATGAGGGCAATTTCACGTTGCCCCGCTACGCCACCAGCTTGTCAAAAGCCCCGCGCCGGTTGAGTACGGTAAACGCGACAACACAGATGACTGCCGACAAAATCGATCCGCACGGCGAAGCGATGCCCATGGGAAACAGCGTGTCGGAATAGGCGTTCGACAGCAGCCAAGCGCCCGGTACGCGAATGAGCGCCACGGCCAGCACGTTGTGCGCAAAGCCGATGTAGCTCTTGCCATACGCAGCGAAAAAGCCGCTAAAGCAAATGTGGATGCCGGCATAGATTGCGTCGAAAATATAGCTGCGCATATAGCCGGTGCCGGCAGCGACTACTGCAGCGTCCTTGGCAAAAAAGCCGATAAACGCCGGTGCCACCAGCCACATCAGCACCGTGATCAGGCAGCCATACACCACCGAGATCGTCATGGCGTCCTTGAGCACCTGGCGCGCGCGGTCGCCCTTGCCCGCGCCGGCGTTTTGCGCCGTGAGTGCGCTGACGGTGGCGCCCATGGAACTCGGCACAATGAACAAAAAGCTGATCATCTTCTCGACCAGGCCCACGGCGGCGGCGTCGACGAGCCCTCGGTGGTTGGCGATGACGGTGATAAACATAAACGCCACCTGGATGCAGCCGTCCTGCACGGCCACGGGCACGCCGATCTTAAGAATGCTGCCGAGCACCTCGGGCTGGGGGCGCAGGTCGCTGCGCTTAACGTGGATGTTCGTGCGGCGGCTCTTGAGCCACACGAGCGCGAGGGCAACGCTGGCCGTCTGGGCGGTTACCGTGCCGAGCGCCGCACCCACGGGGCCGAGCCCCATGTGGCCGATAAACAGAAAGTCGAGCGCGATGTTGATGATGCATGCCACGCCGATCACGTACATGGGCGAGCGCGAATCGCCCAGCCCGCGAAAGATGGCCGAGAGGATGTTGTACGCGGCGATAAAGGGAATGCCTACAAAGCAAATGCGCAGGTAGGCGGCGGTGCCTTCAACCGCCTCGGCCGGCGTGCCAATGAGTGCCACGATCTGCGGACACAGTGCGAGCAAGATGGCGGCCAGCACTACCGAGACGCCCATAAAGAGCGTGATGGTGTTGCCGATGGCGGTCTCGGCGCGGTCGAAGCGGCGCGAGCCCACGGCGTGGCCGACGACCACCGTGGTTCCCATGGCCAGTCCCACGAGTGCCACGGTAATCATATAGAGCGTCTGAGCGCCATTTGCCACGGCGGTGATGCCGGCGGCGCCGCTAAACTGCCCCATCATGTACAGGTCGGCCATGCCGTAGAGCATCTGCAAAAAGTACGAGAGCATATAAGGCAGGGCAAAGACCGCGATGGTCTTAAGGACATTGCCGCGTGTGAGGTCGTGTTCCATGGGCGGGACTTTCTGGCTGGGTTCGTTTAGCTACCAGTGTAGTGAAAACCCTACAACGATTGTAGAGTCAAGGTTTGTGTCGACGCCGGAGCGAAAAAGTCTCGTGCACCATTATTCCGAGTGAATATGGACACACGTCACGAGAACTCGCCGCCGGCGTTAACCTTGCAGAAAACGATTTCGGAATACTTGACACCATTATTCGGCGCGCAATAATACGTGCGTTTGCGAACAACGTTTGATGGGGGTTGAACCTGCGTGCGCAATCTCAAAATACTGTTTTCTTATCTAGGGGCATACCGTCGCGATGCCATCCTCGGCGTGTTCTTTGTCTCGGTCGAGACAGTGCTCGAGCTGTTTATCCCGGTCATCATGGCCAACATTATCGATGTGGGCGTGCCTGCGGGTGATATCAACTACATGCTGCTGCAGGGCGCGTACATGTTGGTGTGCGCTGCGCTTTCGCTGGTACTGGGCTTGGGTTATGCCCGCACGTCCGCCCGCTTTGCCTCGGGCCTAGGCGCTAACCTGCGCGAGGCCGAGTACAAAAAGATTCAGACGCTCGCTTTTGGTAACCTGGACAACTACGACGCCAGCTCGCTCGTCACCCGCATGACCACGGACATCACCGTTATCCAAAATGCCGTGGGCAACGGCTTTCGCCCTATGGTGCGCGGCCCGGTGACGCTTATCGTCGGCCTTATCTACGCGCTGATGCTGTCGCGCCCGCTCGCCACCGTCTTTGCGATCATCTTGCCCGTGCTGGCGATCGTGCTGGGTGTCATCACCTATCGCGTCAGTCCGCTCTACCGCCAACTCCAGACCTCGATGGACCACCTCAACGGCGTGGTACAGGAAGACCTCACCGCCGTGCGTGCCGTCAAGGCCTACGTTCGTACCGAGCACGAGGAGGCCAAGTTCGACACCGTCAATACCGAGCTCGCCGGCACTGCGACGAAGACCTTTGGCAACGCTGTGCTCAACCTGCCGGTGTTTCAGCTGTCGATGTACGTGGCGGCGCTTTCCATTCTGTGGATTGGCGGCCGCATGATTCTCGCCGGCAAGTTGGGTGTAGGCTCTCTCACGGGCTTTATGAGCTACGTGCTGCTGATCATGAACTCGCTCATGATGATTTCCAACGTGTTTTTGCTGCTCACGCGCGCTCTCACGAGTGTGGGCCGTATTGCAGAGGTGCTCGATGAGGAGCCCTTTATCGCCAACCCTGCGGGAGACCTCGCGACTGCGGCGCCAGCGGACGGCAGTATCGAGTTTCGCGACGTTTCCTTTAAATACCGCGCGGATGCAGCCGAGGATGTGCTCGAGCATATCGACCTTCGCATCGAGAGCGGCTCGACGGTGGGCATCCTCGGCGGCACGGGTTCGGGCAAGAGCTCGCTTGTGCAGCTGATTGCGCGCCTGTACGACGCCACCGAAGGCGCCGTGCTTGTGGGCGGACGCGACGTGCGCGACTACGACCTCGCCGCCTTGCGCGACGCCGTGGGCATTGTGCTGCAAAAGAATGTGCTGTTTTCCGGCACGGTCAAGGATAACCTGCGCTGGGGCAACGAAAACGCCACCGACGACGAGATGGTCGAGGCGTGCAGGCTCGCGCAGGCGGACGAATTCGTCCGCTCCTTCCCCGACGGGTATGACACCTATATCGAGCAGGGCGGCTCGAACGTCTCCGGCGGACAGAAGCAGCGTCTCTGCATCGCCCGGGCGCTTCTCAAAAAGCCGAAGATTCTGATCCTCGACGACTCGACCTCCGCGGTCGACACGCGCACCGACGCGCTGATCCGCGAGGGCTTCCGCACCTATATCCCCGAGACGACGAAGATCATCATTGCCCAGCGCGTCGCGTCCGTGCAGGATGCCGACCTCATTCTCGTGATGGACAACGGCCATATTGCGGACATGGGCACGCACGAGGAGCTCCTCGCTTCGAGTGAAATTTACCGCGAGGTCTACGAATCCCAGACGAACGGAGGTGAGCAGGATGAAGCGTGATCCCAAGAATTCCCGCCGCCCAAACGACGGCGCGGCGAACCTCGCCATGCTTAAGCGCACGGTGAAAAAGCTCTTTTCCTACTATCCTGTGCTCGCGCCCGTCACGTTCGCGTGCATCCTGTTCTCGGCCATCGTCACGTCGATCCCGTCGCTTTTCGTGCAGAATGTCATTCAGGTCATCGAAAAGTGGTACGTCTCGCGCGACTGGGTCTCCGCCAAAGCAGAGCTCATCCCCATCCTGTCGCTGCTCATCTCGCTCTATGTGCTCTCGATCATCGCGATCCTGGTCTACAAGCAGCTCATGGCCTATATGACGCAGGGCTTTCTCGACAAGCTCCGTCAGGAGATGTTCGGCGGCATGCAGGATCTTCCCATCCGCTACTTCGACACCCACCAGCACGGCGATATCATGAGCTTCTACACCAACGATATCGACACGCTGCGCCAGCTCGTGTCCGAAGCCATCCCCGCCTTCATCCAGTCTGGCGCGATCGTGCTGGCCGTGTTCGGCATTATGCTCTATTTCAGCATCTGGCTGACGCTCATTTCGGTGCTCGGCGTGATTCTGATGATCGTCGTCACCAAGCGCGTCGGCGGCGGCAGCGCCAAATTCTTCCTGCGCCAGCAGCAGGCCGTCGCCAAAACCGAGGGCTATATTCAGGAGACGATGACCGGCCAGAAGGTCGTCAAGGTCTTCTGCCACGAGCAGCGCTCCATTGAGGAGTTCGACAAGATCAACGACGCCCTCTTTGAAGACAGCTACCGCGCCCACGCCTATGCCAGCGTGCTCGGCCCCATCATCGGCAACATCGGCAACTTCCTCTATGTGGCTCTGGCGCTCGTGGGCGGCGTGCTGCTGCTTATCGGCGTTCCGAACCTGAGCCTTTCCGGCAAGGCGCTGGATATCTCGATTCTCGTCCCGTTCCTCAACATGACCAAGCAGTTCACGGGCAACATCAACCAGCTCTCCCAGCAGATCAACTCCATCGTCATGGCGGGCGCAGGCGCGCAGCGCGTCTTCTCCCTCATCGATGAAAAGGCCGAGACGGACGACGGCTTCGTCACGCTCGTCGACGCGGACATCGCCCCCGACGGCACGATCACCGAGAGCGACCATCACACCGGCCACTGGGCGTGGAAGAACCCGAACGACAACGGCAAGGCCTCTTACCGCGAGCTGCGCGGCGACGTGCGCCTCATCGACGTGGACTTCGGCTACGAGCCGAACAAAGAGGTCCTGCACGACGTCTCCGTCTACGCAGAGCCCAGCCAGAAGGTCGCCTTTGTCGGCGCGACCGGCGCGGGCAAGACGACCATCACGAACCTCATCAACCGCTTTTACGACATTGCCGACGGCCAGATTCTCTACGACGGCATCGACGTCAGCAAGATCAAAAAGGCCGACCTGCGCCGCTCGCTCGGCATCGTCCTGCAGGACGTCAACCTCTTCACCGGCACGGTGATGGACAACATCCGTTATGGTAAACTCAACGCGACGGATGAAGAGTGCATCGCCGCGGCAAGGCTCGCCGGCG
>CAJLAN010000005.1 GCA_905204635.1 uncultured Collinsella sp.
GATGCGGACGATCTTGAGCAGCTCATCGCGCATATCGTCGAACAGGCGGTTGCGCGTCTGTTCAAACTCCTCGTCGCTGCCCATGTCCTCGATGCGATGGAGCTCGTCGAGCAGGTGGCGGTGGACGCCTGCATAGGACAGCAGTGCCTGGGCATGCTCGGTCTGCGCATATTTATGAGGGTTGACGCTCACGTCGTTATGGACAAGCTCGCGTGCTGCATCGGTGAGCTCGGGGTGCGACGCCAGATAGGTGCGCTCCAAGTAGGCGGGGATGTAGACGCTCGGATCCATTAGAGGTCCCCTCCCTTAAATGGAAGCCCCTGCTCGGCTGCGCGCAGGATGCGCTCGTCGATCTGGGAACGCACGATGTCGTTGGTGGCGACCCAGGCGGCAAAGCTGGCGTTGTCGGGAGCGCCCAGGCCCTCTTGCAGTACCGGCGTCGCCTCGGACAGTGCAAGGACGAGCTCGTCGGTGGAGCCTGCACCTACGTTGACGCGGGCATAGACGCCATCGGGAAACTCGGTTTGGAAGTAGAGCGCCTCGGCTGCGTGCGGGCACGAGCGTGCAAGGATGCGCAAGTAGTGCTCGGCACCCTCGTAGTCCAGCTCGCGCCAGGCAGTGCTCATCAGCGCGATGAGCGTCCACGGGTCCAAGTCGCGCTCAGCGTCCTTGGGACGACGGCGTAGCGGCGTGTTGGCGAGATAGGGGACGGAGTGGGCAGAGCGAAAGCGCTTGAGCTCCTCGGCGGGGTATTCGAGCTTTGCCATGGCGAGCATCGCGGTGTGGCGGACGCCGGCAGGGTCGTTGGGGGCAAAGTCGAGGCTGCGGTTTGCGGCTTCTAGCGACATGCGATAACGGCCGCTAATGAGGGCGCGCGATGCCAAGGCGGCAAGCCAGCGCAGATAGGGGCGGCGCGTAAGGTCGCCTGCGGCCTCGCGCTCGTAGGGGTCCTGGGCCGAGGCGATTTTGAGCGCTAGGTCGTGCTCCACCTCGTCGCACTTGGACACCAGATACTGCACGTATTCCTCGTTGGAGCTGGCGGTGAGGGCGGTCAGCATGCGCTGAGCGTCCCAGTTGGCCGGATCGAGCGCGGCTGCCTCGCGGAGCATGTTCTCGGCAGCTGCCTCTTCCTGCTCTGCCTGGGTATCGTCAGGGATAAAGGGAATGCGGTAGTCGACAGCCTCGACCACCTTGGCAATGAGGTGCCCGGCGCGGTCGCGGTCGTGCACGATGAGCGGTGCGGGGTTGCGGGTGAATTGTTCCATCAGATGCTCTACGGCGGCAGCGTCGGTGAGCGGGATATTGTCGCGGCGCAAGGCCTCAAGAACGAGGCGATGGCAATCCTCTTGAATGGGATCGAATGCCATGGGGCCTCCTTTGCTGCGGTTAGGGTTCAAATGTTTCTATATAAGGTTCTAGTTTACCCGCATGTGGCACACCGGGGGTGCCGCACTTGGACTTGCACCTTTGCACCACGAAGACGGATGTCGCACAAATGTCGGCACCTTGGACGAACGAGTGGTATCACGGTGCCGCAAACGGTCGATTTTTGGCGGCGAACGGTGCATATTTTGGAGGGGCACCGTCCTGCCCGGGATATGTAGTCAACCTTGATAAAACGTTTGCCCAGCTTGGGAGTATGAATGCCGCACAAGGGTCTTCAGGGATAGAAAAAACGTTTCATCATTGGCGGCTTTAGGTGAATAACTGACCAACCAGAACGGTAAAATAATGTTTGTCTGAGCGTTGAGACGTTTAGACATCGCGCATTGTCATCGCCGGCAACGCGCAAACCGGTCCTAACGGAGCCAATTGGGTGCTCCGTTATATACGCAAGTCTAAGAGGGGCTTGTTTAGGAGGCACAGTATGGGACGTTTTACCAATCCTCGCGATCTGTACTTTGGTGAGGGCGCTCGCCACGAGGTGAAGAACCTCAAGGGCAAGAAGGCCATCATCGTTTCTGGCGGCAGCTCTATGCGCCGCGGCGGATTCCTGCAGGACGTTGAGGCCGACCTCAAAGAGGGCGGCTTCGAGGTCAAGCTGTTCGAGGGCGTCGAGTCCGACCCGTCCATCGAGACGGTCATGAAGGGCGCCGAGGCCATGCGCGAGTTCGAGCCCGACTGGATTATCGCCATCGGCGGCGGCTCGCCCATCGATGCCGCTAAGGCCATGTGGGTCTTCTACGAGTATCCCGAGGAGTCCTTCGATAACATCATCCAGCCGTTCAGCTTCCCTGAGCTGCGTCAGAAGGCTCATTTCTGCGCCATCTCCTCTACCTCCGGTACCGCTACCGAGGTCACTGCCTTCTCCGTCATCACCGACTACGCCAAGGGCATCAAGTACCCGCTGGCCGACTTCAACATCACCCCTGATGTCGCCATCGTCGACCCCGAGCTCACCTACACCATGCCCGCCAAGCTGTGCGCTCACACCGGCATGGATGCTCTGACCCACTGCATGGAGGCCTACGTTTCCACCTGCGCCTCTATGTTCACCGACGCCAACGCTCTGCACGGCATCCGCGAGATCGTCGAGTGGCTGCCCAAGTCCTATGCTGGCGACCATGAGGCCCGTCAGCACATGCATGAGGCTCAGTGCATCGCCGGTATCGCCTTCTCCTCGGGCCTGCTCGGCATCGTTCACTCCATGGCTCACAAGACCGGTGCTGCCTTCGAGAACGGCCACATCATCCACGGTGCCGCTAACGCCATGTACCTGGGCAAGGTCATCCAGTGGAACTCCAAGGACCCGCGTGCTGCTGAGCGTTACGCTTACGTGGCCAAGGAGATCCTGCACCTTCCCGGCGAGACCAACGAGGAGCTCATCGCTGCGCTCGTCCAGAAGATTCGCGACCTCAACGACCAGCTCAACATTCCGCAGTCCATCAAGGATTACGCGAATGGTGGCGTGAAGGTCGACGCCGAGAACCCGCAGATGGTCTCCGAGGAGGAGTTCCTCGCCAAGCTGCCCGAGATCGCCGCGAACGCCGAGCAGGACGCCTGCACGCCCGAGAACCCGCGTGAGACCAAGGCTGCCGACTTCGAGAAGATCCTCAAGGCCTGCTACTACGACACCGACATCGATTTCTAATCGACTCTCGCTGTCTTGCAAGGGGTCTCGTGCTCTATGCACGAGGCCCCTTTTTGCTATGGTGCAAAGGGGTCAGGTTGCTTTGCACCAATCGTTGTTTGATGAAGGGCGGATTCTCGTATGGCGCTTCCCATGGTTTATGGCGGTCCTGGCCGGTATGTTCAGGGGCCGGGCGAACTTTCGCGTCAGGGCAGGTATTTGTCATGGTTGGGCTGCGCTGCCTATGTCTTGTTTGACCAGGGCACCGAGGATCGGCTGTGCAAGCAGATCGTCGATGGATTTCTGGACGAAGACCTAAGCGAGCCATTCTTTAAGATCTATAACGGTCCGTGTACGGAAGAAGCCGTTGTAAAAATGGCTAAGGAAGCCCAGGCCGAGTATTGCGACATGGTGGTGGGTATTGGCGGCGGCAAAATGCTCGATATCGCCAAGGCCGTTGCGTTTTATGCCGAGTTGCCGTTGTGCGTATGCCCCACGGCGGCTTCGATGGACGGTCCGTGCAGTGCGATTTCGGTGCTGTATCACGAGGATGGGTCGTTCGACCGCTACCTGATGCTCGAGAAGAATCCAGACCTGGTCGTGGTCGATACCAACGTGGTCTCGGCGGCTCCGCTGCGTATGACGGTCGCTGGTATGGGCGATGCGCTGGCAACGTATTTCGAGGCGCGTTCGTGCGCCGCGGCGCACGGCGCTAACGAGCACGGTGGCGCGCCGGGACACTTGGCCTTGGTTGCGGCTCGTGCCTGCTATGACACACTCATGGAGTGCGGCGTCGCTGCCAAGCGCGATCTCAAAAAGGGCCGTACATCGCCAGCGGTTGAGCGCCTGATCGAGTGCAATATTCTGCTCTCGGGTGTTGGCTTTGAGAGTGGTGGCCTAGCGCTTGCCCATGCCATAGCCAACGGCCTGACGATTCTGCCCGAGTGCAAGGCCATGCATGGTGAGGCCGTGGCATTTGGCCTGGTGGTGCAGCTGCGCCTGGAGCGTGCGCCCGAGCTTAATCAGGTGCTCGAGTTTTGCCAGCGCGTCGGTCTGCCGACGACGCTCGAGGAGCTGGGCCTTGACGAGATTTCCGATGCCGACCTGATGAGCGTTGCAGATGCGGCCTTTAGAAACGAACGCAATATGGCTAACGAACAGGCCAAGGTGACCAGACAAAAGCTCGTGCAGCTCATGCGCGAGGCATAGCTAGGCGCTTGATCGACCTTGTGCAATCGAGGCGGCGATAGGCATAGGCTATTTGCCTCAAAGGTGCTCCGCGTGTAATTTGCCCGAGTCGTGGGCCGATGGCGTATCATTATCTCTTGCTTGTTTGCACTGCTCAGGGAGGGGCCGCGCATGGCGCAGGAACACGATCTGTTTGATGACATTATCGAGATCAGCAAGGGTTTCGACTTTCTTAAAAACCCGCTTGGCGGCGTGACCGATGCACTCGATCCATCGGCGCCGCAGTGGAATCCTGCCGACTACAAGGAGCGCCCGCGCGGCAACACCATTCCGTGCTTGACCTGCAAAAACGAAAAGAGCGGCTGCACCGCGTGCATGGACGTGTGCCCGGTCAACGCTATCGAGGTCGAGGAAGACTCCATCGAGATTCTCGACTCCTGTCGCAAGTGCGGTCTGTGCGCCGCTGCCTGTCCGACCGAGGCGATCATCTCGCCGCGCCTGGCGCCTAAAAACCTGTATGACGATATTGTCTCTGCTGCTACGAGCCACGAGACCGCCTACGTCACCTGCACGCGCGCTCTTAAGCGCATGCCGCGCGAGAACGAGGTCGTCGTCGCCTGCGTGGGCGATATTACTGCTGAGACCTGGTTCTCGGTACTGGCTGACTATCCCAACGTGAGCGTCTACCTGCCACTAGGCGTGTGCGATAAGTGTCGCAACACCGGCGGTGAGGACATTCTGGGCGAGGCGATTGCGAAGGCCGAGGAGTGGTCCGGCACGGGCATGGGCCTGGAGGTCGACCCCAAGAGCCTCAAGTGCCATAAGCGCCGCGAGTACGAGCGCAAGGAGTACATGGATAAGATTGCCCGCACCACGGGCCTAACCGTGACTAAGCTCAACCCGGCGACGGCGGCACTGGCCTCGGTGACGCAGAAGTTGAAGGCCCACCGTCACCAGATCACGCAGCTCGAGCGCACACTCAACACCATGTGCGGCACCACGACGACCAAGCGTCGCCGTTCGCTCACGCACGGGCGGCAGCTGGTGCTCTCGACGCTGCAGAACCACCCCGAGCTTGCCCAGAATATGCAGGTGAGCACACCGGAATGCGATTTTGACAAGTGCACGTCGTGCGGCGAGTGCGTCAACGTGTGCCCCACGTTTGCCTGCGATTTGGTGGGAAGCGGTCGCTTTGCACTGGAGTCCACGTATTGCCTAGGTTGCGGAGCTTGCGTCAAGGTGTGCCCCGATCATGCGCTCAAGCTGGTCGAGCACGATGCGTCCAATCTGGTCGTTGTCGACCCCGAGGCCGAGGAAAAGGCCGCTCAGAAGGCCAAGGCCCACGAGGAGGCCGAGAAGGTCAAGGCCGAAGCAAAGGCCAAGCTTGACAAGATGCTCGACCAGGTGGAAAAGCTCGCGGACTAGTCAGCGAGCTCTATCTCTGCTTCATTTGCGCCGCCGCGGTGTCCGGATTCGCCCGGATGCTGCGGCGGCGCTATACTTATACGGTTTGAAGTACCTGTACCAAAAGGAGCTGTCGTGTCCCTTTCCATCGGTATCGTGGGCCTGCCCAACGTGGGCAAGTCGACGCTGTTCACCGCGCTTACCAAAAAGACCGGCCTTGCCGCCAACTACCCGTTCGCCACGATCGACCCCAACGTGGGTATCGTCGATGTGCCCGATGGCCGCTTGCAAAAGCTCGCTGACATCGTTAACCCGGGTCGCATTGTGCCGGCGACGGTCGAGTTCGTCGACATCGCAGGTCTGGTGAAGGGCGCTAACGAGGGCGAGGGCCTGGGCAACCAGTTCCTGGCCAACATTCGCGAGACCGACGCCATCTGCGAGGTCGTGCGCTACTTTAAGGATCCCAACGTTATGCGCGAGGTGGGCCGCACGGGCGAGTTTGTCGCCCCCGCCGGTGACGCCGACACCATCATGACCGAGCTTATCCTGGCCGACATGGGCACGCTCGAGAAGCAGCTGCCCAAGCTCGAGAAGGAGGCCAAGCGCGACAAGGAGCTCATGCCCAAGTTCGAGGTCGCCAAGCGCCTGCTCGCTTGGCTCAACGAGGGCAAGCGCGCCGCGTCCATGGAGATGACCGATGAGGAGCGTGCCGCCGCCAAGGGGCTGTTCCTGCTCACCATGAAGCCCATCCTGTATGTGGCCAACGTGGACGAGGATATGCTTAACGACGATCTGGCGCCCATCGATGGCGTCAAGCCGTTGCCCATCTGCGCCAAGATCGAGGCCGAGCTTTCCGAGCTCGATCCCGAGGACGCCGCCGATTACCTGGAGAGCCTGGGCCTGGAGCAGCCCGGCCTGGACGTGCTCGCGCAGGCGGCCTATAAGCTGCTCGGTCTGCAGTCGTTCTTTACGGCCGGCGAGATGGAGGTCAAGGCCTGGACGGTTCGTCAGGGCGCAACCGCCCCGCAGGCTGCCGGCGTCATCCACACCGACTTTGAGCGCGGCTTTATTAAGGCCGAGGTCATTGGTTACGACGACTACATCGAGCTCGGCGGCGAGCAGGGCGCCAAGGCCGCCGGCAAGCTGCGTATTGAGGGCAAGGACTATGTCATGGCCGATGGCGACGTCGTGCACTTCCGCTTTAACGTGTAAGGACGACGCATATGTTTAAATATGGCAAAAAAGCTGGCTACATGGGTATCGCGCTGCTCGTGCTTGCGGTGATTCCGCTGGTGGTCGCAGCGTGTGTTATCCCCAACATTGGTCCCGAGGTGGCAACGAAGTTTAACGCCGCCGGCGAGGTGACGCGCTGGGGCAAGAGCTACGAGTTGCTGGCGCTGCCGGTGCTCAACCTGCTGCTGAGCGTGGCGACATACTTTACGGCGGGACGTCAGGCAAAGAACAACGAGGACTCCGCTGTGATGGCACGTCTTGCGTGCGAGCGCTACCTGCGCAACGGTTGCATCACGGGCGTGTTCCTCAACGTGATCAACGTTTACTTTATGTACTCGGCGATTACCGGAACGGGCTTTGGCTTTGGTTTCTAGCTTGTCCTTTTAGGCAACGAGCCTGCACGCATATTCAATGGCTGCTGCGAGGCCGCCGCTCGATCGTGGTTTAAAGACCACATCGGCGGCGGCCTCGTTTTCGTATCCGGCGCCGCGAAGGCAGAGCGCGATACCGGCTTCTAAAAGGAGGGGCAGGCCACGCTGGCTGGTTGCTATTACTACGGCCTGGTCAAGGGCGCAGCCGTGCGTTCGGCATTGAGCGGCGAGCTCGCCTCTCGCCGGGTCGGGGAGCAGTGCGGTCGCAACACGGCTCGATAGCAGCGTAAAGGCTGTGCGTTCGTCCGGGGAAAGGCATTCGGCCTCAACGACGACAAGCTTGGGCTGCGCGCCGTCTGAGCAGCGTGATTTCTGACGCATGCAAATTGAGCAAGCCGACATAGAAAACTCCTGTATATTCGGCAAAATGTAAACTATAGTTTACGTTTTTGTTTTGCTCCATTTCAGACTCGTCTGCATGAATGAGCATGCGAAACAGATTCTTGGCGAGCGAGTTGAGCGGACGCGCAAGGCCCTTGGTATCTCCAAGGTCGATTTTTGCGTGGCGACAGGAATCAGCCGACCCTACCTCGACCGAATCGAAGATGGGACGGCAAATTTCACGCTCAAGGTTTTATTTAAGATCGCGCCCGCGCTTGGCATGACGGTATCGGAGCTTCTCGAGGGCATCGAATAGGGGATACCCGTCGAAAACTGAATTACACCATCGGGATACGGTCGTGATTGACTTGGCTGTAGAACAGGCGTTGAATCTCTGCCGCATCACGTGACTGGCCGAGTGCCCACATGGTTTTGGCCACGAGCGTCTCGGTTGTCATATCGTCGCCGCGTAGAATGCCCGGATGGTCGGCGTAGGCACGGCCGACCTCATAAACACCCAAATCGAGGCCCTCCTCGGGGACCTGTGTGGTCATAACGACAGTGCGGCCCGAATCGACCCAGCGGAAAATTGCCTCTTGGAACGAATCGCCGGACTCGCCAAACTCGGGAATACCGCCAATGCCAAAGGTCTCCAGAATCACGGCGTCGTAGCTATCGGCAAGGGCGTCGAGGATGCCCGGGTTTACGCCGGGCGTAAGCTTGAGTACAAATACGCGCGGATCGATGCTGTCGTAGAAACGCACCGGGTTTTCGCCCTGACGAGTGCCGTGGAGCCCGTTGCGCACGATGCGGTCGTTGCGGATATAGGCGATGGGCGGATAGTTGACGCTAATGAACGCGTTAAAGCTCATGGTGCGCTGTTTGCGGGCGCGCGTGCCGGCAATGGCGACGCCGCCAAACACGATCGAGACGTCGTGCGAATGCTCGTCGAGCGCATAGAGCAGGCTCTGGTACAGGTTGAGTTTGGCGTCAGTAAATGGGTTGCCCATGGGCTTTTGCGAGCCGGTGAGCACGATGGGCTTGGGGCTGTCCTGAATCAGGTAGGAAAGCGCTGCCGCGGTGTAGCTCATGGTGTCGGTGCCGTGCAGAATCACGAAGCCGTCGTGGTCGGCATAGCCCTCGACGATGACGTCGCGGATGCGCATCCAGTCGCTTGGGCGCATATTGGTGCTGTCGATGTTCATGGGCTGCACCACGTCGAGCTCGCAGAGGCCCGAGATCTCGGGGACGCTCTGGGCGAGCTCCTCACCGGTCAGGGCGGGGGAGAGGCCGTTGCCGTCCTCGGTCGATGCGATGGTGCCGCCCGTGGCGATGAGAAGGATGCGCTTCATGCTGGTATTCCTATCGTATTTGCCGCCGCAGAGGCGGAGTCGTTCGGCAGTATTGTGGCACAGAGCGTTCAATGTTCAAACGTATTACATCATCTGTAACGTCTGGTAACACTTCAATTGCCGTCAAATAGGGGCCCAGGTCGTGCGTTTGCCGTGCGCTGATGGCTGCGAGGGACGAGAAACCCCATATAACGTGTACACTATGAAAGTTATTCTCGTTTATTCGCGCGGGTGGGCACCGGCTCCCCGCCAACAAGAGGGGGAACCATGGATCAAAAGGCTTCCGCAAAGGTCCTCGTACTCGACTTTGGTGCGCAGTACGGTCAGCTCATTGCCCGTCGCGTCCGCGACCTCAACGTGTATTCCGAGATCGTCCCCTGCGACATCTCGGCCGACGAGATTCGCGAGATGAACGCCTCTGCGCTCATCCTTTCCGGCGGCCCGGCTTCCGTGTATGCCGAGGACGCTCCGTCTATCGATCCCGCCATCTTTGACCTGGGCCTTCCCGTCCTGGGCTTTTGCTACGGCCATCAGATCACGGCCGTGACGCTCGGCGGCAAGGTCGGCCACTCCGAGGTGGGCGAGTACGGCCGCGCCACCATCACGCGCACGGCCGGCGCCAAGCTCTTTAACTCCACGCCCATGGAGCAGACCGTGTGGATGAGCCACCGCGACGCCGTTTCCGAGGTGCCCGAGGGCTTTACCGTTACCGCCAGCACCGACGTGTGCCCGGTTGCCGCCATGGAGTGCGTCGAGCGCAAGATTTTCACCACGCAGTTCCACCCCGAGGTCAAGCACTCCGAGTACGGTCAGCAGCTGCTGAGCAACTTCCTGTTTGAGATCTGCGGCCTGGAGCCTAACTGGAGCATGGACAACCTGGTCGAGACCATGACGGCCGAGTTCCGCGAGAAGGTCGGTGACGACCGCGTGATTCTGGCCCTGTCCGGCGGCGTCGACTCCTCCGTCGTGGCTGCTCTGGGCGCTCGCGCCGTAGGTAAGCAGATGACCTGCGTGTTCATCAACCACGGTCTGCTGCGCAAGGGCGAGCCCGAGCAGGTGGAGGAGGTCTTCACCAAGCAGTTTGACGTCGACTTTATCCACGTCCACGCCGAGGACCGCTACGCCGAGCTTCTGGCCGGCGTGACCGAGCCCGAGGAGAAGCGCCGTATCATCGGTACGCAGTTCTGGAAAGAGTTCTTCGCCGTGGCGCAGCAGCTCGAGACCGACGGCAAGCCGGTCAAGTACCTGGCTCAGGGCACTATCTACCCCGACATCATTGCGCACGGCGCTCGCAAGACGGGCGGCAAGACGGCCACTATCAAGAGCCATCACAACCTGATCCCGTTCCCCGAGGGCGTGCACTTCGACCTCATTGAGCCGCTCGACCACTTCTTTAAGGACGAGGTCCGTGCGCTTGGTCTGGCGCTGGGCCTGCCGGGTCACATCGTGTTCCGTCAGCCTTTCCCGGGCCCGGGTCTTGCCATCCGCATCATCGGTGCGGTCGACAAGGAGAAGCTCGAGATCCTCAAGAACGCCGACGCCATCGTGCGCGAGGAGCTCGACGCCTACAATCAGCGTCTGTTTGAGCAGACCGGTGAGCGCAACTCCGAGCACAGCTGCTGGCAGTATTTCGCGGTCCTGCCCGACATTAAGTCCGTCGGCGTTATGGGCGATGAGCGCACCTACCAGCGCCCGATCATCCTGCGTGCCGTCGAGTCCAGCGATGCCATGACCGCCGACTGGGCCAAGCTGCCCTACGACGTGCTGGCTCGCATCTCCGGCCGCATCGTTGCCGAGGTCCCCGGCGCCAACCGCGTGTGCTACGACATCACGTCCAAGCCGCCCGCGACCATCGAGTGGGAATAATCAGAGACCCTTTGCGAGGGAGGTCTGAAACGGCCTCCCTCGTTTTTTATTTGCGTGCCATGGGTGCTTATGCATTGTGGTGTATGTGGTACATGCAAACCAGCCACGCAATCTCTCAAGCTGTTTAGCTGGGATTATTGTTTGCTGGTATGTTTTAAAGTGCTTTCAATTACCGAAGCAACACCATCAATTTATTTCTAATTAATGCTGACCGGCAGATTGCGTCCGCCCGCAAGAGGCCGCTCGGACTGGTACTCAAAATGTACTCACGACGTTTTGGGTATCGATTTGCAGGTACTCACAGACGGCAAAAACGGGTGTCTACCTCGATATATTCGTTATCCCCAACGATTCCTCAACGAATACTGACTAGTGATTGAGTGCTGCATGGCTCAAATTATCTACGTAATTACGTAATTACGTATTTTGAAGTAAAATGGTTTCGGCCAATTAAGGAACGTAGAACAGGTCAATTCGGAGGGGCGACCATGGAGGAAGATCAGGCTGTTCATGCCGAAAGGGAGCTGGATAAGTTCACGCTTTCGATAACCCGCGAGGATAAGCGGGCTCTTAAGTCCTATGCCGCGCGCCAGGATAAGACAGTGGCTAAAGTCCTGCGCGAATGGATTGACGAGAAGTGCAAGGGGGAGAAGTGATGTCCCAGACGGCGCAAGCAGTCGTTCAGAACCTTGTTGATCGCGCTGTCAAACTGGGCGATCGTCAGCTCGCTGCCGACATCCGCGCCTTTGCGGCGCAGCGCCAGTTTGGGCTTGTATTTGAACACAACCGTCCAGAACGACTTCGCCTTTATGGCAAACCTATCATGAAGGGCGATGTCGTACAGGTACTTCCCGAGCGTGGTAGAAAAGAGGACTCTAACTCCCAGCTGTTATGGTTGGTAAATACCGTTCGGGGGGGGGTTGCTGATCTAAAGCCATATCAATCGCCCTCATATGACGAAAACGAATGCGAGCCCCGCCCCGTTGCTGTCGACGATGTCGTGCCTGTCGCTGAATATGACCAGCCGATTTATGCCGGCCTCAAAGAGACTGGGCGTGTTGAGCGCGGTGGCGATAAGCCCTATCAGGTTGTCATTAACGGCGAAAACTACCATGCTCTTGAAACCTTAGCCTTTGCCTATGCAGGCAAAGTGGACTGTATATATATTGACCCACCCTATAACACTGGCGCCCGCGACTGGAAATACAACAATGATTACGTCGACGGCTCCGACGCCTATCGCCACTCCAAGTGGCTTGCCTTCATGGAGCGCCGCCTCAAGCTCGCCAAGCAGCTGCTCAATCCCAACGATTCCGTACTCATCGTGACGATCGATGAGAAGGAGTACGCAAGGCTTGAGCTTCTTTTAGAGAGCGTTTTTCCCAACGCGACCGGTATCCAGACGGTTTCAATCACCATAAACAAGAACGGGGTTGCCCGTGGCAACCAGTTCAAGAGGGCTGACGAGTACGCTGTCTTTTGCTTTTTTGGTACCGCCGCGCCGTGCCAAGTGGACCGCAGGCTCTATTCCGTCGAGTTCGGAGAACTTGAGGAAAAAGTGGCTGATGACGCGTCGAGCAGCCGCTCCCAACGTAAGGTACGTTGGGAGTGGCTGCTGAGGGGCGGTCCCAATGCCGCCCGCACCGCAAGGCCGAACCTCTTTTATCCCATCTATATCGATGAGGAGACAGCGACCATTAAGGAGCTCGGCGCTTCTCTCCCCCTTGAACAAGACTGGACAAAAATACCGACAAAAACGGGTCTCAGGGCAGTTTGGCCTATTAGGACCGATGGCCGAGAGGCGACTTGGAGGATCTCCCAGAATGCTCTACAGGCCAAGCTTGATCGCGGGTGCGCAAAAGTAGGTGAGTACAACAAAAAGAGTGATCGGTACTCCCTCCTTTACCTAGGAGATTCCCAAGAGGAGCGTCTCAAGAATGGAGAAATTAAACTCATTGGCAAGGCTGAGGATGGGTCCTTGCTTCTCGAAGAGCAGGGAGAGCGCTCTGCCATTCCAACAACCGTTTGGAGTGGCGCGCAGTTCTCTGCCGGTGAATACGGGAGCCGATATATCAAAAAGTTCATCGGCGATAGGCGCTTCACATTTCCAAAGTCCCTTTATGCGACCGAGCTCTCAATCGCTTCCGTTGTTGCCGACAAGCCCGACGCCCTTGTAGTCGATTTCTTCTCAGGATCGGGCACCACGGCGCACGCCGTCATGCGCCTGAACCATCAGGACGGCGGGCGCAGGCGCTCCATCAGCATCACGAACAACGAGGTCTCAGAGGACGAATCCAAAAAGCTCACCAAGCGCGGTCTTCGCCAGGGCGATCCCGAATGGGAGGCGCTGGGCATCTGCCAGTACGTTACCAAACCTCGCGTCACGGCGGCCATCACGGGCAAGACGCCCGAGGGCGACCCCATCAAGGGTGACTACAAGTTCACCGACGAGTTCCCCATGGCCGACGGCTTCGAGGAAAACGCCGTCTTCTTTGACCTCACCTACGAAGATCCAGACGCCGTCGAGCTGGGCGTGGCCTTCGAGGAGATCGCGCCTCTGCTCTGGCTGCGCGCTGGTTCGCGTGGCAGCATCATCAAGCACGAGCAGCCGGGCTTTGCCATGGCCGACGCCTATGCCGTCCTTTTCGACTTTGCTTCGGTCGGCTCTTTCATAGACGCCGTCAAGCAGAATGCCAGCATAAGGTGCGCCTATGTGATCACGGACGACACGGCTCGATATGCCTCCATCAAGGCACAGCTGCCCGGGCTCGACGTCGTCCGCCTGTACGAGAACTACCTGCAATCGTTCAAGATTGCCGCCGAGGATGCGGTGAGGTAAACATGAGAGTCGAACTTAAGGATTTTCAAGCCGGGGCAGTCGAGACCCTGGTGAACAAGTTGCAGTCGATGCGTCGACGCTACGAGCAGGACGGCGAGCTGTCCTCGATATGCCTCGCATCCCCCACGGGGTCGGGCAAGACGGTCATGTGCGCGGCGACGATCGAAGCGCTCTTCTTCGGAGACGACGATTTGGGCCTCATGCCCGACGAGAACGCCGTTGTCCTTTGGCTTTCGGATTCCCCGAGCCTGAACGAGCAGACGAGCGTGCGTTTCTCCAACGTGGCGGACAAGCTAGCAGACAGCATCCTTGACAGGCGCCATCTGGTCACGATTGCCAACGACTTCGGAGCTGCGCACGACATTCTTGAGCCGCGCCACGTCTATTTCCTCAGCAAGGACCTACTCAGCAAGAATGGCCTGCTCACCAAGGGTGGTGAGGCCAACTCCGGCCGCGTGTTCTGGGACATCCTTGACCGCACCATCAGAGATCCGGAGCGCAACCTCTATCTGTTCATAGACGAGGCCCACCGCGGCCTGGGGGCCAATGTCTCGAGCGAGCGCGGCACCGCGACGATCTACGCCAACCTCATTGATGGTCTAGACGGCCGTGCAGCGATGCCCATCGTCGTCGGGGTCTCTGCCACGCCGCAGAGGTTCGAAGCGGCCATGGACCAGCGCGCCGATCGCGTGCGTATGCCAAAGGTCGCTGTGACCCCTCGCGAGGTCCAGGAGTCGGGTCTGCTCAAGGACATCATCGAGTTGCGCGTGCCAGAGAAGGACGACCCAGTCGAGCACCAGTACCTCACTATGGCGTGCGAGCGCTATGCCCTGGCCTGCCGCGAGTGGGGCGAGTACTGTGCCCGTGAGGGCGAGAGTCCCGTCAACCCGCTGCTGCTCATCCAAGCGGCGGACAACGTGAGCAACTCGGCCCTGGCTGAGATGTGCGACCAGATCACGGGCCTGGTCCCCGGTCTTTCCGAGGCGATGTCGTTCGCCAACGTCTTCGGCGAGCATAAGGACATCGCGGCGGGAAAATACCTCATTCCCTATGTCGAGCCCGAGTTCGTTCAGGACACCTCGCGCATTCGCGTGCTCTTCGCCAAGGAGGCTGTCTCCAACGGATGGGACTGCCCGCGAGCGGAGGTCATCTTCTCGCAGCGCAGGCGTTCGGACTCGACCTATATCGCACAACTCGTGGGACGTATGGTACGCACTCCACTTGCGCGGCGCATCGAATCCGATGATCTTTTGAACTCCGTCGCCTGCTACCTGCCCCAGTTCAATCCCGAGAGCACTCAGGACGTGGTCGACTACCTCATGGGCCGCAAGGACGACATGGGCGAGAGCTCCATCGGCAAGCAGAACATCGTTCTCAACCCCGTGACTATCACGGCGGCTGCGCCCAAGTCCGAAGCCGACTACCAACAGGAGCTCAAGGCGTACGAGGAGAACGAGAAGGCCATCGAGGCGGCGCGGCAGGCACAACCCGGCTACCAGGCGCCGCTTGCCGGCATCGCGATTCAGGAGCCGTTGGACATGCAGGGAACGCAGCCCTCGCTTGCCTCGGCGGTCAGGCCCGTCGACGTACCGGCGCCAGAAGCGGAGCTGACGCCTCAGCCCGCAACGGGCAACTACGTTGTAGCACCTGCCCCGCAGCAACCTGCGACCCCTGAGCCAAGTTCCACACAGACCGAGCCGACCCAGCCCGTCTCGGTCGTAAAACCCGTGCCCATGGCAAAGCCCAAGCCGCCCACCAAGCGCGAGCGGTCTTTCACGTACCAGGATTGGCAGGGCATCCGCACAGCCTTCGATTCCATCCCCGTCCAGCGCATTCCGAAGAAGGCTAGAAACGAATTCCAGAGCCTGGTTAAGACGGCGACTCTGCTTGTCGAGACTGGCCTCGATGTCAATGCCGCAGCCGACGTGAAAAAACAGTTCGTCCAGAAGCTCAAGGGATACATCGTTGCTAACGAGGACGAGTACCGCGAAACCAAACACGACGTAGAGGTTGCCGAGACCGTCAAGATCACGCTCGACAAGCTCAACGAGACCGAGGACCAGAAGCAGGAGGAGGCCCGCACGGACGCCGAGGGTCTCAGAAAGGCCGCCCGCGACGCCGACATGCATTTCACTAAGGAGTTTGCGAATGAGTATCGTCGCGCCAACTTCAAGGAGCTTGGGCGGCCCGAGTGCGATCTGCGCCTTGCCGCGGCGGTGCGCACGCAGGCCATCGTTGATGCGCTCGAGGGCTGGGCGGCCCAATGCCGAAAGGGATACTTCGATAAGGTCGATGGATCTGGCGATTATGACTACCTTAACGACGCGGCAAAGCAGCGCTACGACGAGCTGGCCCGTGAAACCGAGGGCAAGCGTCTCACAAAGATAGAGTGGCCCACGTCTGCCAGCACGTCGGACGACTTCGCTAAGGATCCGTGCCATATCGTGCAGAAAGAGGACGGCCTCTGCCCGCTCGACCTGAACCCGGCGGAAGACTATATCGTTAGGAACGAATTGGCGAAGAATCGCACGGTTGCCTTCTATCGCAATCCGTCGGGCAGCATGTCTGCCAAGGCGTTTTCGATCCCGTACATGTCTTCGGTGGGACGCAAGGCCCTGCATCCAGACTTCCTCTTCTTCGTGAAGGATGCTGAGGGTGTCATCAGGCCGTCCATCGTCGACCCGCATGGCGAGTTCCTCGGTGACACGCTGGCAAAGCTCAGAGGCTATGTAACCTACTTGCGCGATTATCCCGACGTGTTCAAGCAGGTGCTCTTCGTCGGTGA
This sequence comes from uncultured Collinsella sp., assembly GCA_905204635.1. Taxonomy (GTDB): domain Bacteria; phylum Actinomycetota; class Coriobacteriia; order Coriobacteriales; family Coriobacteriaceae; genus Collinsella. Next base: position 16,490 of record CAJLAN010000005.1, read on the forward strand.
TATGGGCGAGGGCGTGTACAAGGTGCTCAACCTCCTGCGCCCCGAGGTCCAGGATGCCGTCATGGCCTACAGCGATGTCGACTGTAAGGCGCTCTTCTACGGTTCCTTCGCAAACGATTATCACTAGGATCGTCGGGATTTGCCCGGCAGACGTCTCGGCCATATACCAGAAGAGAAATAGTAAGGCACGCTAAGGCGGCCATCCGTTAGGGATGGCCGCCTCTCTTCAGTCTTGACCCATGTTTTCCAACGTTTCGGTGGCATTCGCCGGTCATGACCTCGTATCCGTTACGCGGGGGGCACCTCCGCTACGCCGCGTCAAGGGGGCCCATGAGACCCCGCACAAACCTCCGCTCCGCTCCGGTTGGTGGAGGTCGTCATGGACCTCCCTTGACCCGCCTTCGCTCCGGTGCGGCTTTGCAGGGAGCAAAGCCGACGACGACGCGCGGCGTCGCCATTCGGCTTTGCCCGCAGGGGCGAGATGTTGAGGGCAGGGTGCCCGGAACGGAGGAAGAGATGCAGCAGCTGATGACGAGGGAAATCGCCAAGACGGCTCCAAGGCTCTACGAGCAGGACGGAGCAGAGGACCCCACGGTCTACGCCCACTACTTCTCGTGCGTGAACGGATGGGACTGGTGGCTGCTCGAGTTCGACGGCACGGACGAGGCGTTCGGCCTCGTCGAGGGCTACGACGACGAGCTCGGCTACTTCAGCATCAAGGAGATGGAGGAGCTGAACCGCCAGATGGGGTTCGCCGCCGTCGAGCGCGACGAGCACTTCACCCCGAAGCCGCTCAGCGCCGTCAGGGGGAGGTAGCTCCATGGAGATGGACGAGTTTGGCGCCGTGGGCAGATTCGGCAAGTCCCTGAGCGGGGCCGCCGGGCTGACTGTCGTCGTCGAGTTTGAGTCGGGCGGCGAGAGCGGGGCGTTCGAGATGGGTGCCGCTCCGGAGGGGTCGCCCGAACTCGGGCGACTCGTCTCGTGCGCGCGCGACGAGGCCGACGCTCTGGTGGAGGATGGGGGCGGATGGGCTGCCGTCCGCATCGGATTCGGCGACGTGGAGAGCATCGACTGCGAGAGCGGCCGAACCGTGCACGTTGCCGGAGAGGAGTGAAGCGCACACAGAGAGCGCGGGCATGCCATCGGCGTGCCCGCGCCAGCTTTTCCGGGGATGCCTCGCGTCATCCCCGAACCCCTGCGCGCCAAGGGGCGGCGCCCCTTGGAACCTTGGCCAAGGCGACTCGGGAAACATGGAGGATACTGAGACCCATGCACCCGGCGGCATCAATAGATCTCAACCTGATGCTTGACCTCTATGGCCTAGAATTCGGCGGCTTCCGCTACTTCGTGGCACCGCAAGAAGAGCACTTATACCCAGTGGTCACAGTTTCATCCCATGCCTTGCTCACCTGCACCTGCTCGTCATAGGCCGCTTGGTCGGTCACGGTTTCATAATACCCCTGCTTTACAGTCACATAGGTAGAGTGATAGCTTCCGCAATTACCGCCATTCATAAGGGAGTTGTTAATATGCCCCCAAGGGTCAGACGTGATATCAGCACCGCACTGGTTGCAGATATAGTGTTCCTCCGTCACCGGGTCATGCCATACCTGATGCGTCACCGCGTCGTGGTGGACGGTCTTGTACTGCGCGTCGTGATGGACGGTCTTGGTCTGGGCAACCCAGTTGTGCTGGTGCGCCGGGGTGTCGTCCTTCTTCGATGAGCCGCCCGAGTTGGAACCGGAGCCGGAGTTTCCGCTACCTCCGCTCGGCTTGCTGTCCGACTTATTTCCAGAGCCGTTGTTTCCGCTATCGTTCTTGGAACCGGAATCGTTCTTCTTGTTGTCGGAGGTCTCCGGGGTCTTCGCGTCAGACGTGTCCTCCCTGGCCGCCTCCTGCGCCTTTTCGCTCTCCTTCTCGACGGCATCGGCATCGGCGTACGGGTTCTTCTTGATGTTGTCCTCGAACTTCTTCACGACCTCGGCACCCTTGTCTCCGGTCAGGGTGGAATCGCCCTTCTTCACGGCTGCTGCAACGTCCTTGGCGATGGCGGTCAGGTCATCCTTCGTCACCTTATCCGCATCCACCTTGTTGAAAGTCACTCCCGTGCTGGCCGTCTTCTTATCGGCCTTCCCGGCGGTAACCTTCTTCGATGGCACCTTATAGATGGAACCGTCGGCGTTCACCGGCGAGATGAATGTGACGGTATAGGTACTGGACTTGCCGACCTTCACGGTCACCTGTTTGTTCGCGGCGATGGCAGTGTAGAAGTCCACTTCCCCGTCTGCATCCTCTATATGGGCGATGACGGGCGTGGAGGTGTCCGCATCCCAGCCGTCGGCCTTCACTTCAAGGGTAAGTACCATGTCCTGCTCCTCATCGTCCTTCGACTGCGACACCGCAGGGGCATTGGAATCTCCCGTCCAACTGGCATGTGAGATAGCGTAAGCCCCGCAGCCGATGAGAAGCGCCGCACAGAGGATTCCTGCACCAGCCGCGCAGACCTGTTTACGGGAGAACTCGCGCCCGAAGAGCTTGATTCGACCGCTATTTTCCATTCGTGAACACCGGGTCATACATCGTCTCTCCCAGCTTCAGAACCAGGCTGTCGTTACGTTTCTCGAGGGTATAGGCCACCGACGCCCCATCGGCCGTCAGCTCGCCCTTGTAAACGAGCGGGCGCGGTGTCGAGTCGGTATCCTTCGCCCTCTGGTCTTTGACCGCGAGGCTGTACTTTCCCGAATGGTCCGATGCGGCCCATTCGTCATCACTGGGACCTTGAGTGAACAGATAGCCCTTTTGGTTATACGACGCCTTCTTGAATGCGATCTTTCCGCTGTCGAAGTTGATCTCCTCGGGGCTCGCCATGGACTCCGGCCGGTTCGAGCGTTCCCATTCCTGCGATTCAAGCAGCTCTTTGACGCGGGCGACCGCCTTGCCGGTGTAGTCCTCGTAGTACTTCTTCGCATCGTCCTCGCTCAGGAAATAGCGCTCGCCGTACTCCTCGTCGCCAGAGGGGATATAGGCATCCGCATCGTCGGCCTTCTTGAGCGTCAGGGTACCGAGCTCGCTTGAGCTCAATACGATGTTCTCGTCTTCCTGCCTCCACGTTCCCGAGGACTCGAACGACCCTGCGTAATGCCAGCCGTCCCCGTCGTCGAAGGTGATCGTCGTCTCGGAACCCAGCTTGTTATTCGTCATCTTCCCGAGGGCGACGTTGTCGCAGACCGATATGTAATAGAGCGTCTTTCCCTTCACTCCCGTCGGTCCGCATCCGCTCAAGCCGCTCAATCCGGCAATCGACATCAGTCCGACAGCGCCCAAAAAGCCGCGCCGGGATACATTCATCGCCATGGCAGTTCTCCTTTGATTCATAGATGGTACTTACGGCGATCCCCTCAACCTGGAAAAGGGCCACGTGAGCATTGTATTGCAAATTGTCACTTATATAGGTGTGACTCATATAGGTCCGACTCAAATCATTGGCACCACCAGTCGGGAGGTACCAATGACTCAGCTAGATGCAAAAATGAAAGTCGGACTTCGCATCAAGGAATTGAGAAACGCTCTTGGATACAGCCAGGAAGCCCTTGCGTACTCGATAGAGATGTCTCGAACCTATTTTGCCGAGGTCGAAACCGGGAAACGGAACATCTCGATCGAGAACATAGAGCGCATAGCAAGGGGCCTTGGTGTTTCTCTAAGGGAGTTTTTCGATTCCGACCTGTTTACGGGGTGACTCGGTGACGGATCGCTGGAAAAAATCTGTGAATGCGCGGTGCTGCTTCTCTTTATGCTATTCGAATATCGCGAGACCTGTTGACTTCTATTTCCGCCACGAATCGGCGGTGCAGGATAAGGCTTCACTACGTTTCGCCGGAGGCAAACGGCGCAACTCGGCGAGCCGAGTTCGAAAGCGCAGGTAGATGCCTGCGCCTAAAACGAAAAACACCCGCATCCACGTGTAGCGCGCGGGCGCGGGTGCGTAGTTGATTGGGGCGTTTCCGCTGGATATGGGCGATTACGCGGCTAGAAGCCCTCGGGAACGTAACCTGCGGCCGTTTTCGGCTTCGTCGGCGCTGTCGACGTGGCGTCGGGGGCGGTCGGGCCCCGCCAAACCCTCGGTGCCGTCTCGTTCCTGATCTTGCGGCGAGCGGTTGATCGCTCCATGAGTGTTCGTTCGGCATCGGGTGACGTCATCCCGAGCATGGGTCCCACGAAAGTCTCGGTAACGTCCCTGCTGGGGAAGGCCATGGGTACGCCGTCGTGGATCACGAGGGCTCCCGTCTCGCGGCCGGTCCAACGCTGGAGCTCGTCGGGCGTGATGAGCGGTCTGCGCACGAGTCCCTCGCTCGTGCCCGTCGAGCCGGTGTTCGTTCCCTTAGTTCGGCTCGTGGACTGCGCGACCGCCGTGTAGGAGCCCATCGACTCCGAGAGCTTGCGCGCGGTGTCGAGGTTGGAGCAGGAGAGAACGACCTTGTCCTTGAGGAGGTCGAGAATCGTCTCGGCCTCTTCTCGGCTGTAGCCGGAGACGGACTGGAGCTGGAGGAGCGACTGACAGAACCAGAGAACATGGACGCCTTCCGAGCGCATCTCTCCCAGGTCCTGGACGATCCTCTCGTTGCGGCCGAGGGAGGCCGCCTCATCGAGGAGGAGGACGGTCTCGACGGGGCAGCGCCCGGCATGGCCCGCGGCGCAGGAGCGCAGCGCCGAGAGCGCTTGGGAAACGAACGTCTGGACGAGTCGCTTGTAGTTGCCCGTTGCAGAGGATGATGAGATGAAGACCACCGTGGGCTCCTCGCCGATGCCCCCGAGGCCGCACTCGTCATCGTGGAGCATCCGAGCCACGTTGCCGTCGACGTACTCGGTGAGGCAGTTGCTCAAGGTCGAGACGATGCCGGGCCCGCCCCCGTGCTCACCGTTGAGCCCGCCGAGGAAGGGGCGCGCGGGGTCTTCCGCGGGCAAAGACGCCGCCAGGGCGACGATGCGGTCAAGCGGTCCCTGGTCGCCCGACGGCGAGATCGCGGCAGCGACGGACATGACGGTCTTCTCGTCTTCCGGGATGGACGCGTCCTCGATGAGGGCGAGGGAGATACCGACGAAGAGGTTCCGAGCGCCGTCGTAGAAGAACGGTTGGCTTTTCGACGGCGCGGGCACGATGCAGCGTGCGAGCTCACGCAGCTCCCGTGCACAGCCGCCGGCCCCCTCCGCCCCAAAGGCCTCCTTTGCCCTCTCGAGCGGATCGAATCGTACTGAGGATGCAGGCGCGTCGAACATCACGTCGACGATGCGGTGAGTGCCCGTCTTCTCGAACACAGGCTCAAGGAAGGCCCTGAGCTCGCCCTTGATGTCGTTGATGATGAGGGAGCGGCCTTGCTCAAAGTTTGCCAAGGCTGACAAAATGGCGACGCGGCGGCTCTTGCCCTCGCCGCTCTCGGCGAGGACGCAGGCATGGACCGAGTCGATGAGCCTGACGCTCCTCCCGATCTCGCCCACGACCAACGTGCCGCCCGAGGGCTTGCCGCCCTCCTGCCATGACTCGCTCCTGCGCTTAAGCTCGCCGTGCGCCGAGACGAGCCTCGCGTCGCCGTGGATGG
>CAJLAN010000006.1 GCA_905204635.1 uncultured Collinsella sp.
TGCGGGTGAGGTGCCGAAGCGCAACCAGCCGTTGCTAGGATTTGCGTCTATCTGCACGTATGCTGACATTATCGAAACGACCCCGCCGAGAGGAGCACTCATGGCCTTCGCAGAAAAGCTCGTCGCCGTACGGCGCACGCACAACCTCACGCAAGACCAGCTTGCCGAAAAGCTTTACGTTACCCGCCAAGCCGTGAGCCGATGGGAGCGGGGCGAAGTTACGCCGGGAATCGACATGATGAAGCTCATTGCCGCCGTAACCGGAGAGCCGTTGTCCCACCTGCTCGAAATGCCCGAGCATTATTGCCAGAGCTGCGGCATGATACTCACGCCCGACGACTGCGGCACCGATGCCACAGGCGCCACGACCGACCATTACTGCAAGTGGTGCTACGACCACGGCAAGTACACCTACGGCACCACCATGGAGGCAATGATCGAGGATTGTGCCCCGCGGCTGGCGCAAAACACCGGCATGTCGCTCGACGAAGCCGTCTCGCTCATGGGCGCCGTCCTGCCGCAACTGGAGCGCTGGCGCACCGTGCAGGAAAACGAGGAGCGCTACGGCGCCGAAGCCCGGAAGCGCTATGGCGATGAGGCTATCGATGCAGCAAATGAAGCGCTGCTGGACATGGACCCCGAAAAATGGAACGACATGAAGGAACTTGAACGCGCTGTTCTGGGCCAGCTTTCGATTGCCATGGGCATTGGCGACCCAGAGAGCAACGAGGCCCACAAACTTGTCGCAATGCACCGTCGATGGATTGGCCTTAATTGGGGACACGGGCCCCAAGACGAAGCATACCTGGGCCTCGCCCACGGCTATCTTGCCGATCAGCGCTTTATCGACTACTACGACAAGCCCTGCGGCACCGGAGCCACGGCGTTTCTGGTACAGGCCATCGAGTCGTCGTTGACGTGCGCATAGACTGCGGCGGCTTTGGGTATTTCAATCGAAACCTCAACCGATTGGAGACCCATGGCTACTGATCACGAGCTCGTGCTCTACGTTATGACCGGCTGCCCGTATTGCATAAAGGTCAAGCGCTTTTTGGCCGATAACGGTGTGACCGTCCCCGAGCGCAATATCTCAACCGATTCCGATGCCGAACAGACACTCATCGCCGTCGGCGGAAAACGCCAGGTTCCCTGCCTGTTCATCGACGGCGAACCGCTCTACGAGTCAAGCGACATCATCGCATGGGTGCAGGAGAATCTGCTCTAGTACGCACGCTCTGTCCGTCCAGGGCCCCAACCCATACGACCCAAACATGTACACCAGCATCCAAAGTCGACATTTTTCGACATCTTTGGATGCTGGCGTACAGCTTTTGGGTAGTCATGGACGCTCTTAGCCGGCTAATTGTTTGAGGCGACCTTTGGATTATGGCCGTTTGACGCCTCTGGAAAGGTTTCCGAGAGGGCTGTGGTCAAAAAAAGGCAAATATGAGTACTGCTACCTGTTTAGTAGCAGCGATTTTGATTACTTCAGGAACTATTCAACGTTCCACTCGTCCGCAGACGACGTTATTTCTCCTCATATGTTCAATAAAAGTAGCTCCTAATGGGAACAAATCTCATCAGGGGCTGCTATTTATAGCAAAATAAATGCAACCATAATGGCAACAGTACTCATATTTGCCCTTTTTTGACCACGACTCTCCAGAATAGTCGCTGAGAACGACACTAAATGACAAAATCCGACACTTGGACGTTCTTATATGAGTAGCCATTGAAGGACACCTAACGACTACTCCCATTCGCGACACACTGTGTCGCGAATTAAGCTGGTCCCATTACCGAAGACCAGTGAGAGCTCCTGCCCAGAATCTCGATAGCTTAATAAAGCGCTCCCCTCCGGAAGTTCAATGAGCATCCAAATTCCAAGCTGAAAAGCAAAGGAGTATCGAAGCCGTCAATGCTCATTTCCTATCGAACAGGCGGGTCAAAACAAGCTAATTAGCCCGATAAACTGCTTGTATTTTTGTCTACAAAATTGTATACAAAAAGAGAATCCGAGAACCGGCGCTCGACATTATGTCGATCGATAGGAGGCGCCATGGATGCTAAGCAGCTCGAAAAGATGATGGGGTTTGCCCCCGGAGAGTTGAAGAACGCCGCGGAAGCCTACGAAAAAGATGAGTGGCCGAAAGGCCGCACCGTTAAGCTGGGAAGGCCGTCGATCTCCGATGAGCCAAGCGTTGTTTTATCGGCACGTGTGGGTGAGTCTGTTCTTGAGGCGTTTGACGAAAAAGCCAAACGCCATGGGCAAACACGCACGGAGCGGCTCAGAGAGCTCATCACGCTCGATGCAATGATTGCCTAGACTCAACTCCCCCGCCGACCCAAACATATACACCAGCATCCAAAGTCGACATTTTTCGACATCTTTGGATGCTGGTGTACAGTTTTTGCGGGTAGTCATCGGGGACGTTCTTAAATGACTAGTCGCTAAAGAATGTCCCCGGTGACTAGCTAGCCGTGGAAGCGGGCTATGGGCGCAAGTGGCTGTTCGCGAAAGACGCGATCGACGGCAGCACGGTACTCGTCGACCTTTTTGGTCTTGCGTACGAGTTTGTGAACGGTAGCGGGGTCGGCGAAGGCGCATTTGGCGTAGAACCACCACTCCTTCATGCGAAAGACCGCGTTACCGCCAATCTCTTCTGCATAGGCCGCAAACAGCGTGTCGTGGAAGCGCTGCAGTTCGGCTGCCGTTGCAGCAGGGCCGCCCTTGACCATGCGAGCGAGCGCGGGATTCGCAAGCAAGCCACGCCCCAGCATCACATGGCGTGTCCCGGGATAAGCCTCCACCAGCGCATCCATATCCTCAAGATCAAAAATGTCGCCGTTGTATGCCACCGGAAACGGCGCGCGCTCCAGCGTCTCGCCATAAAACTCTTTGCGCGGCGAGCCCGTATAGCGGTCCTTTTGCACGCGCGGATGCACGATCAGCTCTGCCAGCGGCATGCTGCAATAGAGGTCGAGCACACGCTCATACTCGTCATCGCTCTCCAGCCCCAGCCTGGTCTTTACCGACACCGGCAACGGCGACCGCTCGCACACATCGCTTAAGAACGCCTCGAGCTCGTCGAGATTGCGCAAGAAACCCGAGCCCTTGCCCTTGGCGACAACCGTTCCCGAAGGGCAACCCAGGTTGAGATTGACCTCGCGGTAGCCCATGTCGGCGAGCACCTGCGCCGCCCACACAAACTCGTCCGCGTTCTTGGACATCAGCTGAGGCACCACGTTGAGCCCCTGGTTATTGGCAGGATCGATCTCCTTAAACGCCTTGCCGCCAAAGCGGTTTCCCACCCGCGGCGGCGGCAAAAACGGCGTGTAATAGCAATCGAGCGCGCCGAAGCACTCCGCATGCACGCGACGGAACACATGCCCGGTAATTCCCTCCATGGGGGCAAGCGAAAGAATCATCTACTCTTCTCTCATATCAACACAACAAAGGGGCCGTCCCTTTGTCACATGCATTATGCCTTGCGCTTCAGGCGATTCACAAGGAAGAGGTAGCTACTGAACGATGACCACCCTCCAGCCGCACCCCATACAACGAGGTCTAATACTTTTCCCGAGAAGTGAACGAGTGAAAACGGGCCCCGAAGCATCGGCACTTTCGAGATGCAATTTCCTGCGGTTTTGCCAGCCAAATCCTGCGGGTTTGACGTCTAAAAATGTCGATGCTTCGGAGGTCCAAGTATGGCCGTTCACTTCTCGGAAAAGTATTAGACCTCGATTTACATGCCACTCAATGTGACAAAGTGGCTGCTCCTTTGTCACATTCGATGAAAAAGGGCACCGATGTTAGTCGATACCCCAAAGCGGCTGCAGGTTAAGCCCTACAGCGTATGTCTAAGACGAATCGAACTATTCGTCCCAGGAGAGGTTCTTACCAGTCTTTTTTTGCCAGCAGCAAGAACAGGCCGATAATAACGTTGCATGCGATGCAGAAGATGAAGACGCCCTGGAAGGAGCCGACAAGCTCATAGACCTTCATCATAACGGGCATGCCAAAGGCGCCGACGATATAGCCCACGGAGCAGATCAGCGCGAAGATGCGACCGAAATCGCGGGAGCCAAAAACATCCATAACCAAAACGGTCAGGGCAGTGCCAGCGATGACGTACATTACGTCGTTCACGCCTGCTGCGAGGATGCTGAGCGTCGAGTTGCCGCTGCTCATCATGAGCATGACAAAGGAGAGGATGGAGACAGCGAGCCAGCCCAGAATAGCCTTCGTGCTGCCAAACTTATCGCAAGTGGTGCCGACGATCGGATTGAGGAACAGATCGAAGAGCGATGCAGCGGATACCATGAAGCCGCCCACCATGGGGCTAAAACCAACCTCGGAAGCATACGTCGGGAAGAGCTGGTTCATGCAGCAAGTAAGCTGAACGAGGCAGAGGAAGCCGATGCAGAAGAAGAAGGCAGGCGACTTAATGGCGCGCGCATAGCTAACGCCACGCGTGCTATCCTCGGTCGTCTCCTCGGTCTCGGCGTCCGGCTCGCCCTCGACGTAGCCATAGGGCAGCATGCCCTTGTCCTGAGGCTTATAGCGAATAATCAGGACGGAAGCGGGGAGAATGAGCACGGCGGAGACGCCAGCGAGCACCAGATAACCAGTCCTCCAGCCAGCGGCCTCGATGACAGAGGTGATGACGGGGCTCATGATGAGCATGTAAATCGAGTTCACTGCCCAAGCGAGACCAATTGCCAGGCCACCAGATTTTTTGAACCACTGGTCAATAACGTCGGACATGGCGACGCCGGTGGTGAAGGCGAAGCAAATGCCAATCAGGGCGCCAGCGGCGATGAACATCCAAACTTCGGTGTAGAAAGCCATGCCTGCGCCGGCGGCGAGCAGAATAAGCTCGACGACGGGGAGCCAAACCTTGCCAACAACCTTGGGGATGAGTTTTCCGACAAACGGAAGCGCCGCCGCAAGACCGATGAGCGTCGCGGTGAAGTAATACGAGAAGATTGAATAGTCAAACCCGAACTCCTCGCACACGGGCGCGACGAAGGAGCCGGCGATTACGCTATAGGATCCGGTCGTACCAGCAGACATGAGGCCAAGCGCGATTACGAGAACCCATGCGTAGACCTTGCTGCTCTTTAACTTTGCATTTTCCATTGATACAACTCCTAGAGACCCAGAAGGGCACACATAACGGCCTTGATGGTGTGCTGACGGTTCTCTGCCTCACGGAAGATGACCGAAGCGTTGGCCTCAAAGCACTCGTCGGCAATCTCGAAACCCTCGGTGATGATCTCGCGATGAAGGTCGTTCTTGCACTGGTCGAGGAGCATCTTGCCAACACGGTGATCCGCGTTGTGGACAGAGGGAAGCTCATGCATGCAGAAGATGTCGGGATTGTTGGTGCGCTTGCACAGCTCGCTGGTGACGCGATAGGGGTACAGAGACTCGGCATCGCCCAGCCAGGAGTTGTAGTCGTCGGGATCCAGAACCTCTTCGCCGCACTCGGGGTTGATGTAGCGCCACTCCTCGGTAACGATAACGTCAACGCCATCCAGGGCATCGAGGTCAGAGGTGATGGTAAAGGTCCTATTGGGAGCGTACTTGGCGTAGCAGGCCTCCACCTCTTCGATCATTTCCTTGCACATCTGATGACGGAGGTCGTCGGGGCCGATGGCGAGGAAGTCCATGTCGAGCATAGCGCACAGGCGGCCATACCACACCGGGGCGCCGGCGCAGTTGCCAACGAAAGCCATCTTCTTGCCGCGGCTCGTACGCAGACCGCCCCATTGCTCTTCCATCGTAAGAGCGTCAGCGAGCATCTGAGTCGGGTGATCGCCGAGAGTAAGGGCATTGATGACCGGGATGTCAACCAGGTCGGCGACGTCATAGAGGAACTGCTCGTCCTTCTGTGCGCGGTAGACGATGAGATCATACATGCCGTTAAAGACGCGCATGGCATCCTTGACGGTCTCGCAGTCACCCATGTGGGAGTTGGTCAGATAAGTGAAGCCCATGCCCAAATCGTTGCAGGAGGTCTCGAATGCGCAACGAGTACGGGTCGAGCCCCACTCAAAGTTGGCGAGGACGTTTTTGCCGGGGAAGTAGCGCTGGTCGACACCAGACTTCTTCTGAGCCTTAAGGTTCCAGGCAAGATCGATGAGATAGCGGAAATCCTCGGAGGAGAGATCATGGATGTTGATGTAGTCGCGACCACGAAGGCTGTTGTTCATGTCTATTCCCTTTCCATTTAGTGATAGATGAATGTCGAATGTGTCCCCGAGGGAAACACGGATATCCCTCGGGGAGCAGTAAGTGTGGCGCCTAAATCAGACAGTGCAGGCTCAAAGGCTCGCTAGCAGCTGGCTGCCACGTCCTTGGTCCAGCAGTGCACGCCGCCGCCGGACAGGTTAAGCGCGAGAGAGTCAATCATGATGACTTTGCGATCGGGGAAGCAGCTCTCCAGAACGGCTTTGGCCTGCTCGTCCTTCTCCTTCACGACTTCGTTCATGCCCTCGTGGTAATAACGCTGACCAAGAACGACGCCATTGCAGATGAGGAAGTTGCAGTAGCTCGCTGCTGCGTAGAAGTGGACGGGGCCCTCGGGCCAGGGAGTGCCATCCATAAACTTGCCGCCCATTTCGTCGATGAAGCCCTTATAGAGCTCGTAATCCTCATCGCCAGGGGCGATAACGACTTCAATCGGCTCGGCGGTGGGCATACGAACGATCTCGAAGGGCTTGCCCTCCCAGTCCGTTTCGTTGCTCAGGATCTCGTAGGCCGCCTCAATGCGACGACGAGACTCTGCGCCAGCCTTGCTCGAGGCTGCCTCTTCATCGGACACCTCGGCAAGAAGAATCTTGTTCGGAGTGATAAAGCGACACATCTCATCAATGTGAGCCGCAAAGCTCATGCCAAAGACGGGAGTTCCGTCTTCCTTCTCGTCGAGGATGCCCAGTCGATAGTCGTCGTCCTCGAGCATAGGCTGCGGAAGCCAGATAACCTTGTTGAGGTTGTAGATGCGCTTATACTCGGCCTCTACTTCCTCTTTCGTGAACTCGGGATTACGCTTGCGGCATTCCGTGTCCTCGATGGCGATCAGAGTGCCGTGACCGTCAAACTCGCGGTCGCCGCCCTCCGAAACCATTTCGGAATTGACGATATCGAAGCAACCGAGCGCAACCGCCATGTGAACGGCTGCCTTACGTGCGGACTGGCACTCCGGGGAGTTCTTGTCCCACACGCCGTAATAAGTCCAAGCGGGGTTGACCATATAAGAATGGCCCTTGTCGTCGACCATGATGCTGGGACCGTTGTCGCGGACATAGAAGTTGGAGTCTTCGAACTGCGTGATCTCGATGCGATCGAGATCAACCCCCTCCTCCTTCAGGCGCGAGCAAGCCTCCTCATAGGAGCCGGGGGTGCCGCAATTGAGGTTGACCGTAACGTCGCCATACTCGAGCAGAGCCTTGATCACGTCAACGCAGGGCTGACGGTTATCGTAACCCTCTGCACGGATGTAATCGGGAAGCCATGTCACATAGACGTTGGAGCGCTTCTCGAACTCGCCCGGCATACGATAGTTCTCGTACATGGTTGGTCCTTCCGTCGGGTTTCCCGCGATGCTGTCCGGCCGCGACAATAGCGGGGTTTCACCTGCTATAGTACTACTATACCTACCGTTCGGTAGATAGTTTTGAATAATTGCCGCTCGCCTACTGATACATACCGTTCACCGTATATAGTGGTCATGTTTGGACACGAATTGATGTTCCGTTGCCATCCTTAATAATGTTGGTAGTGCGGAAGTGATTTACAATGGAGAAATGCAGCGTGAGCACAAGAAAAAAAATATTGGACGCAATGTACGATCTTGTGGCAGAAGTCGGTTATGACAAAGCGTCTATCGGAAAGATTTGCGACTTTGTCGGTATATCCAAGCCGTCGGTGTACTACTACTTTCCCTCTAAAGAGGAGATTTTCACTACGCTCTTGGACAGCATGTTTCCGACCATCGACTATCAGCGCGACTACTCGCTAATAGTCGATAGGGACGGGTTCAAGGCCGCGCTTATCGAGCTCGGCAATTCAGTTATAGGTGGCTATCGAAGCGATGAAAAGCGCCGGCGCGTGCTGGCCGAGGTTAGCGTCCAAGCAAATCGAATTCCTGCAGTTCAGGAACGTCAAGCGACGGCGACCAAACGAACCATGGATGCGCTTAAAGACATCCTTCTTCATGGTGTAGAGATTGGCGCGTTTTCCGATAGTGCCGACGTGATGCTATACGCACAAATTCTTTATACCGTTCTGGAGGGAGCGAGCAATACGGTCGCTCAAGGTGAGGATATTGATGAAAAAGCGGTTTGGACGGGAATAGTCGAGCTTATGTTCAAATAGACCAGCCAAGCTGAAGCACATGTTGGCGCCCATGGTGCCTGCGGGCAACCTTTAAAACGAAAACAGGGGTCGACTCCAATCTGGCTTGGAGTCGACCCCTGTTGCGTAGCAATCTATGCCGGTGCAATCGGCGCTTATTACTTTTCAGCAGCCTTACTGAGAAAGCCGGAAACGATAGCAAACGCAGCAATCATAAGGTTGCAGGCAATTCAGAAGATAAATACTCCCTGGAATGACCCTGCCATGCCGTAAACCTTCATCATGACCGGCATTCCAAAAGCACCGACGACATAGCCCGCTGAGCAAACGATTGAATAGATCCTTCCAAAATCGCGTGATCCAAAGAGCGAGAGGAGAAGCATCGGCATTGCGGTTCCAACAATGGCGAACATGGCATCGTTTACGCCAGCTGCAATGATGGAAACGGTCTCGTTGCTTCCGCCAATGATGAGAAGTAGGAATGAAAAAATGCTGACACCTGTCCACGCGACCGTTGCTTTAATAGCGCCGAGCTTGTCACATGTTTTGCCTACGAAGGGATTTAGGAAGATGTCAGAGAACGAAGCTGCCGAGACCATTAAGCTTCCTACGATGGGATTGAAACCGACCTCGTTTGCATAGGTTGGAAACAACTGGTTCATGCAGCAGGTGAGCTGCGCCACGCAAAGCAGGAGGACACAGAGAATAAAAGACGGCGTTTTCGTGGCATCACGGAGTGCCATGCCCGAAAGGGCATCTTCCCGCTCATCGACGCTGTGGCTCTCATGGGTTTCAGAGGTGGTCTCTCCGTACGGAAGCATGTTGCGATCAGAGGGTTTAAGGCGAATGATAAATGCACTCGCAGGTAAAATCATAGCTGCAGAAACGACCGCAAGTACGATGTATCCCGTACGCCAGCCTTGTTGCTCGATGACCAGCGTAATGACAGGGCTCAACAACAGCGTACAGAGAGAATTAACGCCCCAAGCAAGGCCGATGGCAAGACCGGACGATTTACTGAACCATTGGTCAATAACATCAGACATGCAGACGCCCGTTGTGAACGAAAAGCAGATGCCGATCACCGCAGCGGAGACGATGAACATCCAGACTTCGGTGTAGAACGCCATTGCGGCGCCGGCGGCAATAAGGACGAGTTCAACACAAATATGCCACGGTTTGCCTATTACTTTTGGAATGAAACGACTCAAAAGTGGAAGTCCAAGTGCAAGGCCAAGAAGAATCGCAGTGAAATAGAAAGAGAAAGAGGTGTACTCAAAGCCCAAGTCTTCACATACTGGAGCAACGAATGAGCCGGCAATAATGCTATATGTGCCAGTCGTTCCGGCGGACATTAAGCCGAGCGCAATAACGACAATCCAAGCAAATGCGCTGCTCTCGCGAGGACGGTCTTTTTCGGCTGGTGCGGTGAGAGCCATGGTCACTCCATTTCTATCGGCATTACATCCTATATGCCTACCGATAGGTATATAAACCAGGGGACTCTTCGTCAAGCATTAAGCGGGGAAAGGGAGTTCTTAACGTGCCGAACGGTAATTGGGCCCTTGCAAAATCGAGGTCTAATACTTTTCCCGAGAAGTGAACGGCTATATTTGGACCTCCGAAGCATCGACATTTTCTGACGCCAAAACCGCAGGATTCAACGATCAAAACCGCAGGAAATTACATCTCGAAAGTGCCGACGCTTCGGGGGCCCATTTTCACTCATTCACTTCTCGGGAAAAGTATTAGACCTCGATTTACATGCCGCTCAATGTAACAAAGGAACCGCCCTTTTGTCACATTATTCGGAGCGCAGGGCTTCGACAGGGTCCTTCTTGGATGCGCTGCGGGCGGGCAGCAGGCCGGCAACGACCGTCAACAGCACCGAAATCGCGATGAGCGCCAGCGCATCCTGCACGGGCAGACTCATTAGGTTGGGGACCTGTTTGGCCGCAAGCGCCCAAGCATTGACCGGGAAGCTCACGGCCACCACGACGACAACAGCAAAGACGCCGGCAATGAGGCCCTCGATAAAGGTCTCGGCGTTGAACACGTTTGCCACGTTGCGCTTCGACGCACCGATTGCGCGCAGGATGCCGATCTCCTTCTTGCGCTCCAGTACGCTGATGTAGGTGATGATGCCGATCATGATGGAGCTCACGACCAGGCTGATGCTTACGAATGCGATGAGCACCAAGCTGATGGTGTTCACGATGTCGGTCACCGAGCCCATGATGATGCCCATGTAGTCGGTGTACGAGATTGCCTGTTCATCGTGGCCGGCCGCTTTAACCTGCTTGTTGTACGCATCGATGTGATCGAGCACGCGCTCCTTGGCCTCAAAGTCGCGCGGGAAAATCTTGACCGAGATGGGGTCTGCCTCGTCCGCATAGCCCAACGTGGTCAGATTGTTGTCGTAGGTGAGCTTCGACGCCTTGGCATAGCTCATCATGAGCGAACTCAGGTCCTCGGCGTCCATGTTGAAATGGATGGCACGAGCAAAGGCGCTCGCATCCACGTGCATGGCGCTCGCCAGGTTGGCAAAACTCGAAGACATCTGCGTCGCCATCTGGTCCATAAGCCCCGCTGCGCCCGCCTTGAGCTGGGACGATACCGTCGACGCTACCTGCTCGCTGATTGCCTTCATCACCTGATCCATAGCCTGCTGCAGATACGGAGCCAGCTGCTTTTGCACATAGTCGGTCATCGCCTGTTGCAGGCGCTCGGCCAGGGCATCGCCGCCGAGCGCTTTGAGCTGGGCCAGGATTTGCTGGGCTGTGTCATCATTCTCAAGATACGTCGAGAATGCGGCAGCAAGCTTTGACGCATCCTTAAAGTCTTCGGGTGACAGTGCCCCAAACTGATCAGACTGCAAAAAGCCCTCAAACAGCTGGTTGGCTAGTGTTCCCACCTGCTGCATTTGCTCGGGCGTGAGCTCCAGACCGTCAAAGATACCCGAGAAATCTGGGGTTGGCGCTTTTGCCATGATGTCGCTGAAGTCGATGTCCTTGCCAACGCCCGAAAGGTCAATGTCCAGCCCCGACAGATCGATGCCAGAAAGGTCCATACCGCCGGCTGCACCCGAGAGCGCAGATGTATCGAACGAAAACGCGCTCTTAAGTGCCGCCTCGTCCACGCTGAACATGCTGCCCAGATCCACGCCTTGCTTGGCCTCGCCCTGCAGTTCGTCGAAGGTTTTGCCCGTAAAGACATCCGTCTCGGGGTGGGCGAGTTGTTCCTGCACAATCTGCGAATCGGCAGCGCGCTCCATAAGCTGGCGAGTCAACGCATGCGTGTAGGCAATGCCCGGGGACAACGCGCTCGCGTTGGCGGTCTCGTTGGGTCGCACCACGCCCACAATGTGCACGTCGATACCGTCGGCAACCTTGGCGGCCATAAAGTCGGTGTCGCCAGACATATCGGTCCACATGCCGGTCTCTTCGTTTTTGCGATACGCATCGGCCGGCGACAGCACCTTAAACGTGGTAGACAGCGCATCGTCGTAGGTAAAGTCGGTGCCGGTCTCGGGCGTTTCGACCCCACCGTCAGCCGTCATAGCGCTGTTTACTAGATCGTTGAGCTCATCGATATCCAGCGCACCGATGCTGTAGAGCGTGTAGTCGCCCACCGTACCGCGGCTCGAAAGCACCATCACGGCTTCGTTGGCGGACGTAGGCCAATGGCCGGCGACGACATCGTACTGGCTGTCGAGCAGGCTCTGGTCGTCGATCATCTCGTTGAAGACCGAGGTTCCCATGGATTCCATGCTCACCGTTGCCGCCGAGCTCGCGCCTCCGCTCATGGCCTCGGTCATGGCGTTGGGCACCAGCCGAACGGGTTTCTCATCGCCCTTGCCGGCACGATAGACAACCGGCGATACACCGTAGCCGTACTGAATGGCGTTGACCTCTTTATCGATGCCGTCGCCACCGGCATCGAGCCATGCCTTAAAGCTTGTCATGTCGTTAGACTTAACGCTCGCAAACATATCCTTTACGGCCGTGACCACAGGAATCTTATCGGTTCCCTTAGCCTTGCCGCCGGCACTGTCGTCGGACGAGCCCTCGTTCTTGGACATATCGTCGTCCGTGGCCCCCTGTCCGCCCATCATGGACGACAGGTCGTAATCCTGCTTGGAAATGGTGAGCGGGTAGCTCGAGAGCGTATCCTCCTCGACCTTTTTGATGTAGCCGTTTACGCCATTGGACAGCGCCAGAATCGCCGCGATACCAATAATGCCAATCGAGCCCGCAAAGGCAGTCATGGCCGTGCGGCCCTTCTTGGTCATGAGGTTTCGGGCAGAAAGCCCCAGCGCCGTCACAAAGCTCATCGAGGTTTTGCGCGTAGGCTTTGCCTCGCGACGCGCGGCCTTGGCAGCATCGAAGGGATCGGAATCGTCGGTGATCTTGCCGTCCGCCAGGTTGACGATACGCGTGGCATATTGGTACGCCAGCTCGGGATTGTGCGTGACCATGATGACCAGGCGGTCGCGCGCCACGTCCTTGAGCAAATCCATGACCTGTACGGATGTCGTTGAATCCAAAGCGCCGGTCGGCTCGTCGGCAAGCACAATCTCGGGATCATTAATCAGGGCGCGGGCGATGGCCACGCGCTGCATCTGTCCGCCCGATAGCTGGCCTGGGCGCTTGTTAACGTGCTCGCCCAGGCCGACTTTCTCCAACGCCTCGCGCGCACGCTGGCGGCGCTCGGCATGCCCCACGCCCGTGAGCGTGAGCGCCAGCTCCACGTTTTCCAAAATGGTCTGATGCGGAATGAGGTT
This sequence comes from uncultured Collinsella sp., assembly GCA_905204635.1. Lineage (GTDB taxonomy): Bacteria > Actinomycetota > Coriobacteriia > Coriobacteriales > Coriobacteriaceae > Collinsella. The sequence goes on from CAJLAN010000006.1 coordinate 13,146, forward strand.
ATAGCTTTGGAACACAAAGCCGATGCGGTTGTTGCGGTAGGCATCCCAATCGCGGTCGCGGAAGTCCTTGGTCGAGATGCCGTCAATCAGCAGGTCGCCAGAATCAAAGTGGTCGAGTCCGCCGATAACGTTGAGCATCGTGGTTTTGCCCGAACCCGAGGGACCCAGAATGGCCACGAACTCGTTATCGCGAAAAGACAGGCTCACGCTGTCGAGCGCCACCTGCGTAAACGACTGCGTAACGTACCTTTTGCAAATACCTTTGAGCTCCAGCATGGACGGCAACCTCTCCTGCGCAGGCACCCTGCCCGCTCTCCTCCGCCGTTCGTATTCGACGCGTTTGTCCTACTCTATCCCCATTTTTTGCCGACGCCAGTGAGGAATGTAACAAACCGCGCCAAAAAACGAACGGGACGGCGCCCAAAAGAAGAGGTCCCGAGCGGGACCTCTATATGGTGGAGCTTATCTTGAAAGGTAGCGGACTACTTCGTACAGCGGCGCACGATCATCGCCATGCTTTACGCGTTTTCTACTGCTCGCTATTCGCAATCGCCTGGTCGATAAGCTTGTCGAGCGCTGCGCGCTGCTCAGCGGAGCTGATGGCGCCCACGATGGGCTCCCCTACGATGTTGCCATTCTGATCGATGACATACGTTGTCGGGAACGAGAACAAATTTGACGTAAACTTACCGGCCTCGCTATCCGACTTGAACCAGATGTTCTTATATGTCACGCCCTTCTTGCTCAGTACGTCCTTGGCATCTGCAATCTCGCCCTTGTTGCCATCGAGCGTAAAGGAATTGACGCCCACGACCTGGCCGCCCTTCTTGGCAAGCTCCTTATTCAGGTCCTCAAGGTCGCCCAACTCACCCACGCACGGCTTGCAAGTGGTGAACCAGAAGTTCATGACGGTGACCTTGTTCTTAGAGAACAGCTCGTCGCTGCTCACGTCGTTGCCGTCCAGGTCCTTGCCCGTAAAGCTGGGGAACTTCGTCGCCTCGCTCGAAGCATTGGCACCAGCCGTCATGCCAGCGGTCGAAGCGTCGACGCTCTCGCCTGCGCTCGGCGTGCTTCCACAGCCGGGGAACTCCTTCTCCAAGCTCTCGAGCTTGTCCTCGATTTCCTTGATCTGCTGCGCACCGGCCTTGAGCGTCTTAAGCTCATCCGCCGTAAACTCATCCTTGGCGCCGTCGATGGTCTTGAGCAAGAAATCGCCGTAATTGCTGCCGTCCTCAATCATTGTCGAGTCTTTATTTGCCGCATTGAATACCTTTTCCCACAGCGCGTTATCACTCGAAAAGATCTCGTTCTCCTTCTGCATGAGCTTCGCATACAGCTCGGCGGCCTCGTCGGCATTGGCCGGCTTCTGCGCAGTGAGTTCTGCGATCTTAGGATCGGAGCTCGCAGATTCGCTCACATTGCCACCGGGCGCCGAACATGCCACAAGGCACAAGGCCAATACCGGCACCATAAACAGGGCCGCAATCTTAGAAAGCTTCATAGTCATTCCTCCGTTTTGTCGAAGCTTGTTTACTTTTTATCGGCGGTCAAGGGAAGCTTTTCCGCCGACACATCCAGGCCATAGCGATAGCTGATGGCATCGACGGGACAGGCCCCGATGCACTTTCCGCACCGGATACATTCGGCATGATTGGGCGCGCGGACCACATCAACGTCCATCTGACAAACCCTTGAACACTTGCCGCACGAGACACATTTGCATGCGTCAACCCGAATCCCCAGTAGGGACACCCTATTCATGAGCGCATAGAATGCGCCAAGTGGACAAATCCATTTGCAGAAGGGGCGATAGAACAAAACGCTCAGCACTACCACGGCAATGAGAACGGCAAGTTTCCAGGTAAAGAGCTGCCCCAGCGCAGATCGAATGCCGGCGTTGGCAATGGCCAGCGGAATGGCGCCCTCGAGCACACCCTGTGGACAGATGTACTTACAAAAGAACGGGTCGCCCATGCCCACGTCGTTAACCACCAAGACGGGCAGCAGCACCACGGCAAACAGCAACACGACGTACTTGATGTACGTGAGCGGCTTGAGCTTTTTCGTGGAGAACTTTTTGCCGGGAATCTTATGAAGCAGCTCCTGCAGCCAGCCAAACGGGCACAGAAAGCCGCATACAAAGCGTCCCAGCAGCACGCCGAGCAAAATGAGCGTACCGGTAACATAGTAAGAAAAGTTGAACTTGGATGAACCTACCACCGACTGGAACGACCCGATGGGGCACGCACCCGATGCCGCGGGGCACGAATAGCAATTAAGTCCAGGTACGCAGACTGTTTTTCCCGCGCCCTGATAGATGCCGCCTTTGGCAAAGTTTGGCAGGTGAATGTTGGTGACCAGCGTCGTCGCCGCCTGAATGAATCCGCGAAATCGGGCCAAAACATGCGACGCAGTGTTTTCTCTTTTATCCAATTCCGATACACTCCAAGCACAGCCTAATCGCTTTGGCCAGCACGGCATCCGCCTCGCCACGCATAACACCAAAGCACACCATGGCAATTCCGACGATCAACAAAGCGACCTGTACCACGGGCTTTACCGCTTTGAACAACCTGACCACTCCTTTCGTTACGCGACCATTGGACCATATCGACTATAAAATCCGTGTTAAGCGCGATTTGGAATGTGCAAGGAGACTGTTATGCGTATTTTGATCGTCGAAGACGAGCGAGCGCTGTGCGATGCAATCGCGCGCAGCTTGCGAAACTTGGCGTACAGCGTCGACTGCTGCCACGACGGACAGGAGGCGCTCGACCTGCTGGGCGTCGAAGTCTTTGACCTCGTGGTACTCGACCTCAACCTTCCCCGTATCGATGGCATGGCCGTGCTCAGGGAACTTAGGAAAACCGACTGCGAGACCAAGGTACTGATTCTGTCCGCACGCGGCGAGGTCGCCGACAAGGTCGCCGGACTCGATGCCGGCGCCAACGATTACCTTACCAAGCCGTTTCATCTTGACGAGCTTGCGGCAAGGATCCGCAGCCTTACCCTCAGGCGCTTTGCACAAAGCGACATAGTATTAACCTGCGGAAAGCTCCGCTTTGACACCAAGGCGCGCATCGCTTCCGTGGACAGCGAGGCTTTATCTCTTACGCGCAAGGAAACGGGAATCTTGGAATACCTGATGCTTAATCAGGGGCGTCCGGTAAGTCAAGAGGAGCTTATCGAGCACGTTTGGGATAGCAGCGTGAACAGCTTTAGCAACGCAATCCGCGTTCACATCTCGTCACTCCGCAAAAAGCTACGCATCGCTTTGGGGTACGACCCGATTCGCAATCGGATTGGAGAGGGCTACGTTATGGAGGATAGCGAATGAAAAGGTTTTCGCTGCAATGGCGCATAACGATTATGACGGCACTGCTCACGTGTGCAGCATGCGTGCTGACAAACTGCCTGGTCGGCTATACGGGCATGCGCTACATGGATGCCATCGGCAGTGACATCTCGGCCCTTAGCGCAGCCGGCGTAGATGCACCTCAGGCGTTTGACCCAACGAAGGGGAGTCTCGATGACGAGGTCACGATCGTCGTAAACGACGCACAGGAGTCTTTTGGCACGACAGCCTGGTACATCACGGCTGGAGTCACACTCCTTGGCGGCGCGCTGGCATACTTTGTGAGCGGCCGTGCACTCAAACCGCTACGGGCTTTTGCAGCCCAGGTTGAGCGTGTGCAGCCTGACAACCTAAGCGAAATCAGACTCAATGAAGATGTGCCCACCGAGCTACAACGATGCAGCGCCTCTTTCAACGACATGATCACTCGTCTTGGCGAAGGATTCTCTGCACAGCGTCAGTTTACCGGCAACGCCGCACACGAGCTGCGCACCCCGCTCGCCCTTATGCAAGCACAGATTGAACTATTCATCTCCGAGCACTCCGGTTTGCAACCCGAAACAGCCGAGCTGCTCGGCCTGCTACAAGAACAAACCGAGCGCATGTCTCGAATGGCCAAGGTATTGCTTGAGATGAGTGAGCTCCGCAGCGTCCCTTGCGAGGACGATGTGGAACTTGGTCCTTTGTCCGAAGAGGTCCTCACCGACCTTGCGCCACTTGCCGAAAATAAGGGCATAGCCCTCAATTGTGCTGGAGACGCTTTAGTAATCGGGAGCGACACGCTCCTCTATCGGCTGGTGTTTAACCTGGTCGAAAATGCCATCCGTTACAGCCGCACCGGCTCGACTGTCAACGTCTCCATCTGCGACAACGACAGCCATGTGTTCCTGCGAGTCGAGGACCAGGGCCCGGGAATACCCAAGCAGTACCGTGAGAGCATCTTCCAGCCGTTCTTTCGTCTAGACAAATCCCGCAGCAGGGCATACGGCGGTGCAGGACTCGGACTAGCGCTCGTTTGGGAGATTGCAACGCTTCACGGTGGCACGGTAGAGGTCGAAGCAAGTTCTGAGAACGGGACCACCATGCTCGTAAGCCTTCCAAAACGATCCGCAGCGTTAACCGAACAGTAAAACGAAAGGGGTCCCGAGCAACAGGAGTACAATTGCTGCTATTGTTGCCAGCTGTTGGGAGATGGAAGATGGACTGCGATGGCTACCCACGCGTTCCCATGCCGTTGATGTGCACCGCCTTTGTGCCGGGGCAGATTGACGCTGCGGTTGCAGGCATTTCCGACCCCGATTCGCGCGCCATCGCCACGGCAGAAGCGCTGTACTTTCGCGGACAGGCCGCCCTCGCTGCCGAGACAGCACGCCCCTATCTTGACGCCACCGATCCCGCACTGCGCTATTCCGCATGCTTTATCTGCGGATACGCCAGTCTGTCGCTCAACCGTATCGCCGATGCCCGCCGTTGCCTTGCGGGCATCCTCGATACACCGGCCGACGAGGAATCGCCCGCCGTCCACGCCACGCATATCCTGTTCGCCTCCGCCGCGAGCGTCCTGCTGCACTTGCCTTCCCCGTATTCTGCCGAAGAGTTTTATCCACTTGCGGCGCATCTGCCCGAAGGCCTGCGCCTGTTCGCCAGTTACGTGATGGCGCATGCCCTGTACCTGCGCGGCGAATATGGCCGCAGTCTGGGCATGGCGGAAAACGCCCTGATCATGAAACAAGGGAGCTATCCGATCTCGGAACTGTTCCTGCACCTGGCAGCTTCCATGGCATACATGAGCCTCAAGGACATCGACGCCGCAAAAACGCACTTCGGAGTTGCTTGGAACATTGCGCGTCCCGACGGCCTTATCGAGCTCATTGGCGAGCATCACGGCCTTTTACAGGGGCTTATCGAGGCATGCCTAAAAACGCAATACCCTGACGACTTCGCGCGCATCATCGAGATCACGTACCGCTTCAGCTACGGCTGGCGGCGCATCCACAACCCCGATTCGGGCGAGGACGTTGCCGACGATCTAACGACCACGGAATTCACCATGGCCATGCTCGCCTGTCGTGGGTGGACCAACGCCGAAATCGCACGCCATATGGGAGTATCGCCGGGCACCGTCAAAAACCGCCTATCCGGCGTATACGCAAAGCTTGGCATCGGCACACGCGCCGAGCTGGTCGCGCATATGTTACGTTAGCGACCGGACTACCAAGCGCATCGAACGCGTTCCGGAACCCGGCGCTTCGCTCGATCAATTTGGACATTTTGACCCTTGAACGGCACTACCGCCACGGGGCGCCTTCTCGCAAAATTGGATTATTTCCACCGATACCTGCGGGATGGGAGCCAAAGATGCTTGATCGCCGTTCGTTACTTGTTGCCGGAGCGTCCTCGCTGGCGAGCATTATGTTGCCGCGCGTGCCGGGAAGAGAGATAGCCTTCATATTGCCGTTCGCCCCCGCCGAGGCATACGCCGACGAAGATGATCCCTTCAAGGTCTTGGTGCTCTCGCGCACCATGTTTGGTGTGGTCGTGGTCGACGTCGCCAACAAGAATACGCCCATCACGGGTGCCCAGGTCACGCTCATATCGCGCTATGCCGCAGGCAAGCAGCTCACCGCCACGACCGATGACGAAGGCACGGCCATCTTTGAGGTCGCCCCTCTTTCAGAAGGCTACGTGGACGAGACAACGCTTCTCGACGCGTATGACTTTAACGGCGGCATCTCCATTAGCATGGCGGGCTACCGCGATGTCGAGATTCCCCTTGCGCGTATCCAGGGCGGCACCGCTATTACCGCACCCACACGTCCGCTCTCCGATGGCGAGCCGTACTTTCGACAGCTCACGTTCGACGAATGGGACATCCAGTACGCCGACGCCACGTTTATGGCAATGCCAGCGGACGAAGCAGCAAACGACCAGCCCGACACGCACGCTTTTACCGTGCAGGCTCATCTGCCGCAGGGCGGGCAGGCAACGTTGCATATCAATAAAGTGATGCCCGCTGCGGGCAGCTCACCCGAAACCGTCACGCAGATCGGCCAGATCAAGGCCAGCGCATCGGGCGCGGATAATCTGGCGACGTTCACGCTTGAAGACACGTTCCTCGATGCAGCTTCGGGCCTTCTGGAGGAAGGGTGCAAGCTGCGCTTTATGCTCGACTACCAGGGCAAAACCTACACGCTCTCATCCCCTATGGCCGTTGTCACCGCGCCGGCCGCAAAGGCGGAATCGGGCTCGACCACCATCATTCCCACCACCATGGACCAAGAGATCACTCCGTTTGATTTCCCCGCGGCGTTTCCCGGTATCGGCGGCAATAAGTTCACGTGCTGGATGCCCACATTTCCCATTCTGTTCGATTTCTCGTTTGCTGGATACGTGCTGTTTGGCGGAGGGTACAAACCAGCTAGCTATATGAACGATTCGGGCAACCCTGATCCGGAATACTGGAAGAAATCGCCGCGCGAGTCGGGCGCCAAGCAGGCAAACCGCTACCTCGACGAGATGGAGGGGAAGTGGAATCAGTACAAGAGGATGAGTGCCGGTTCGGGCACCGATCCAAGAAACACCAAGCTCCTTCGCCACCATTGCACGCCGCTGTTCACGATGGATATCGCCACACAGCTGTACGGCTCGCTCGCCTACGATTGGGTGGGCAAAACCTGGGGTAACAACAACGACCCCGCATACGGCAATATTAAGGCCCTCTTCCAGGTAAGAACCGACCTCAATTGGACCGAGCAGTTTACCCTAGGACCGGTGCCATTTTTCCTAAACGTCAACCCCTGGGTGCTGGCAAAACTGGCGCTCGCCGTGGGTGCCCACACGCACGGCAGCGGCGCGGCGTTTTTTAAAAACATTTCGCTCGACTATTCAAACACGTCGGGCTCGTTCACCATCCAGATCGGGCTTGCCGTCACCTTTGGCGCCGGCGTTGCAGGCGTCGCTTCGTCTGCCGTGCGCGGCGCCGCATCCCTCACGCTGTTCATTGGGTACGAGAAGGCAGATGGACACCAGCTTCCGCGACTGCGCGTAGGTGCAGACGTCGATGTCGATGTGATACTCCAATTCGTAATGTTCAAGTGGACCACCAAGGCTTGGTCGGGGTCGTGGCCCACGCTCATCGATTCGTGGAATATGTCGGTGAACAATGGCAACCAGTATGTGCTCCAGCGCTCTGAGCTCGCATTGGGTGGAGATACGCCTTATACGCTGGATGCCTGCTTCGGTTCGGCCGGCAACATTGAGGCGGGCGGCGTGCCGCAATTTATCGCATCGGCCACCATCGTCACCAACGCCGAACTGCTCGCACGCGCCGAGGTTAAGGCCGCTGCCGTAAACGCCGCGCCTGTCGTGCGCGATTGGGATCGGGCGGTCACGCGCATTGAGCTCGAGGCAGATGCAGAAAGCGACGACACGGGACAGATCGAGCATTTCGTCCATGCACTGATAGAGAACGACGAAAACGCCGCGCCGATGTATGAGTACACCTACATCGGTCAGGCAACGAACACCGTTGCCGACCCGAACGCCGATTCTGCCGGCGTGTCGGAGGACGAGCGTGGCGGCATCAAGCCCTCGAGCGACAACGTGCTGTTTGCTGGCGTGCTCAGCGAAGCCCACATGAAGCTGGCAATGATTGCCGGCGTAGAATGCCTGTTCCGTATCGCCTCGGTGCGCTACGGCGACAATGGTCGCTCGCGCCTGGTGGTACACACAAAGGCAAACGGGACGTGGTCCGCTCCCACGCCTGTGGACTTTCCCCTTGGGTTTGGCGAGGGCGACGTGGAGCGCGACAGCATATACGATTACGACTTCGACGTAGTGGAATATACGGACGGAAGAGGAAACCAGGACGCCTACGTGCTGCTGGTCTCGGGCGAGCGCCCCGCCGGCGACAACACCCTTTTCGATACGGCGAGCACATCCGGCATACTGTCCGTTGTGCGCCTGCGCATAAGCAACGACGGAGTTCGCGTGATATCGCACACGTCGTGGCGCAGCATCTCGCGCGGCCGCCTTCAGGAGGATGGCTACCATTGCCTGCAGTGCCCACGCATCACGGTGGGCAAGACACTTGTCGACGGGCGCCTGTCGGGCGCCTACCTCCACCGCCGCGGAACCACCGCAGAAAAGACGCTCGGCAGCGAGGCCGAGGTTGCGCTGGAGTGCTTTACCCTGTGGTCGGACGTTTCGGGCGACAGTCTCACGTTCCGTCAGGTCCTCCGCTTTCCGCAGGCACCGTCGAGCATCGAGCTCGGCGCGCCCGAGAATATCAACGGCAAAATGGTGGTGCCCATTGCATACGAGACCGCAGGCGGTTGTGGCTGTGCATCGTACGCCGTGATCGGCCAGTCCATTGCGAGCTGGGGCGTTATGTCGCCAGATGCACGTGTTGACCTACCAGTCGTCCAAACGCGTCACAAGGGCTTT